>RKRU01000174.1 GCA_007571225.1 Nitrosopumilaceae archaeon
ACCACTGACACACTCCACCACTGACACACTCCACCACTGACACACTCCACCACTGACACACTCCACCACTGACACACTCCACCACTGACACACTCCACCGACATGTCTCTGTCACATTATTGGGAAATATGTTACTACCATCGTGGATTACCATCGTGGATTACCGTATAAACACGCATCACATCCGTCTAGGTCCGACGTAGACGACTTGTTGGATTTAAGCTCAGAATCAAATGTCTCAGAATGGGGGATCTGAACAGCTACTGCGCATCGGCCACAGTAAAGAAGTGCATGCATACCGACAGGACAACGGACACACACACATACCGACAGGACAACGGACACACACACATACCGACAGGACAGAGTACGAGGCTGAACTGCTCTGGATACAATAGTGTCAAATATTGCACCGGCCGTGAAAATATCCACACAAGCATTAAAGGGAACGATACAGGAATTATGGCAAATCCCACGCCGGCGTTTTCTGTACAAAAGGACCTACACGAGCATCAGAAAGACCGATGCCGGAACAAGGAGGTAGTCCCTTTTAACATCCATCTCATTTTTGGACAGGACCAGACCTCCCCTTGCGCCTGTGACATCTAGAAAACTGGTCAGTCCAGTCAGTTCCCTTGCATAAACACTGTTTCTGATTTTTACCTCAATTGGAAGTTCCAGATCATTTCCCTGATACATGACAAAATCCACCTCTCGGTTATTTCCGTTCTTCCAGAACATGACATGACTTCCATAGTCAAATGCGTGCCTGTTTTTGGACAGCGCAAAGGCCAGTCGTATGAGATGATCCGCCACGATGCCCTCAACCATACTTCCATACCTAGCATCGTCAGAGATGTACTCCTCTGCTAGCAGAAACGGATCTGCCGATGAGGACGATGAGTTGAATATATGTAGGTAGAAAGGATCACGAAAGTAGATCTTCTTGCCCTTTGAAATAAGCGGGATCTTTCTCTTCTCACCATACTGACGGATTACTGCCACCAGCAACATCTCCTCCAGCATCAGTCCGTACTCTTGTGCAGTGGCCCAGCTGCCCAGCTGAGACAGACTTCTAAGACTGTTCCAGTTTGTACCGGAACCATAACTTGCAATTATTGCACGGCAGAACTGTTGCAGTAGCAGGGGCGTCCTTCCCTGTCCTTCCCAGTCGCTCTCTATTCCGTCTACATATTCTGCATACAGACCGGCTCCAACATGGTTGAGTCTGAACTTTTCGTCGATGATCCTTGGGATTCCGCCGGTCAGCGCGTATTCATACAGGCAGTCGTTCAGTCCATCCAGATAACGGCCACTCAAACCTTCAAGATCCCCCGGAATCTTCCCTGATGCCAACTGGTAGAAGATCTCCCTCCTGCCAGACGGCTCACACAGCCGTCCTTTGCGGACAAAATCTCCTATCTTTTTGTCACAGATGCCGACAAATTCAGCAAACTTCATGGGTGAGAATGCTCTGTCATGCGGATCTGTAGAATGGCCCCTCCGCCCAGACAATCGTTTGCTCTGGCTTGTTATTTTGGGTGCCTGGGAGCCTGTCACAAATATGGTGCTGTTTTCAAGGTGCCCACAGTCCCACAGCCATTTTATTGCAGCGCCCCAGTCGTCCACGGCAGATATCTCGTCTAGAAGAAAGTATGTCCGTTCGTTACCTTTGATTCGATTGCTCATTTTCAGGTATGCGTCAATCACATCAACTATTCCCTGTTTGGAGTCTGCAAGATCAAAAGAATAATAGAATATGTTCCACGGATTGACTCCTCTCTTTAGAAAATCTGATATCTGCAACTTCATCAGCGTTGTCTTGCCAATCTGTCTTGGGCCCCTCATGGTATAAAGTACCGAATCGCTGCCGGGAGGGTCAAACTGAATCTCTTTTCTCAATGACGGATCATAGTCTATTACGGAATTCCTCTTTGCGACCAGCTTGGTATCGTCTTCAATACTCTCTGGTGTCACCCACCATGGATTCGATCTCCTTAGTTCGCTATTATCTGCCATGTCGTTCTATACCGATAACTTCTTTATATATTAAATTAAAACCAAGTTAGTTTTTTTTATATACTATAATTTATCATGCAAGTACTTCTTTATAATATAAAATTGGTTTGACAAGTATTTTTTTATATATGATATTTAATCGTGCGGGCATCTCCTTATCATATAGATGATGTTGGTGGCATGACGCGCCGTATCCCAAAGGATCTTGACATCTTCGACAACTGACATGTACATGCAAAATCTTGTCGGCCAAAGGCGGGTTTGAAAGGTGTATCGATCGGCCGGCATGCTCGTTATGCCCTAGCCGTATTTACAACCCAAGAACATCATAAAACGACTGTGGTATAGCACGCTTGTCCCTGAAAAGTCTACCTGCTGCGGCATCAAGTACGTATGTCTTGGCCCAATCGTTCTCGTTTCTTATCGAGCGTCCGAACCCCTGCAACAGTTTTGTCAGCGTCTGCGCCTCATACCACCTTGGGAACTTATTCATCTTTGCCTTGGTGCGTCTTTCGGTAAAGTTCGGGTACGGCACCTTTGCAATCACCTGAAATCTTGACAGGTCATCCTTTAGATCCACACCCTCCCACAGCGACGACGACAGCAGGACGCCGGTGGGATCATCTGTATGCTCCTTTAATATTTCATCCTGGGTCTTGCCGTTGCTGTTGTTGGTGCTGTGACATATGCGCACCCTACGGCTGTTTACGGCCGAGAGTCCGTTGAGTATACCGTAACATCTTGATATGGATGATGTCAGTATAAGTCCGCGCATGCCAGAATATTCGTCCATTATGCGGTCAATCTCGTCGATCACCGCCTGCTCGTCCTCCCTAGTGCTTCGATAGTTTAGGTACCTCACATTCCGCATGTTGATGCTTCTATTCTGAATTGGAAACGGTGAACGGGGCGTATCGACTATGGCCACGGTATTGGGATCAATTCCGATATTCTCACAGAAATTGGGCTTGTCTATTGTAGCAGACATGAACAACTGGTACTCTGTATTGAAGAACTCATCTACAAACCCAGATATGTCCACGGGCTTTATTGATATTGACTTTATACTGCCATTCTGATCCCGGACCGGCTCGTTTGCAATAAAGTTCTCCTTGTCTTCGCTTATGTCGGCTCTGGCTTGGGCTGCCTTTTCGTATATATCAGTCAGCCTGCTCATGATTCTGGCGTCGGGGTGTGTTTGCTGTCCGCCGTATGACTCTATCTCATGCATGCGCTCAGAGTAGTGTTTGGCAATCTCCGATATTATACTCAAGATATCGTCTATATCGTCAAGGTTATACCTGTTCAGGTCTAGTGCGGCCTCCTCTATGTACCTCTGTCTGATCTCGTATCCGATAAACTGCACTATCTGATCTTCTATCTTGTGGGCCTCGTCAAATATGGATACTCGTTTTGAGAGGTACTCTTCAAACTGCTTGTAGTTGAACTTCATTATCTGGAAGAACGAGGCGTAGTTCCACACCGAGTGTGGCTGTACAAGCCCGGCATACTTTTGGAGATAGTACAGGCACATGTTTGAATCATCTTCTGCGTCCTGTACCTCCTTTATGGTCGGCTTGAACTTGCATGGGATGGTCTTCTCTTCATTGTTGACTACCTTCTTCTCAATACACTGGCCCTTCTCACATGTCATTCCCTCCTTTGTGGCATATATGGTATCGTCGATATGCTTGTCCTCCATTATTTTGAAGCACGCAAAATTCGACTTGCCCTTGACGGGTTTCAGAAACTTCATGTCCTGCGTGTACTGGTCCTGTAGATGCTTTGATGCAGTTATGATAAACGAACTTCCAAGATGTTTTGCCACTGTACCACCGATAAACGACTTTCCCACGCCCGTCGGCGCGCACAAGATTATGCGCTTGTAGCCTGACTTGACACACTCCTCTATTCTTGCAATTATGTCCCTCTGAACCTCCCGTGGGGGATATACCGTGGGAAACTGTTGTATCATACGCATGTATGTAGTTTGGATTATTGTCGGTATTAAAAATGGTGCAAATGTACAGCAGTAAGAGTTTACATGCCTCAGGCACAACCCAAAATATGTAAAATAGGGGGATCTTAACAATCACGCCTATTTAAGAACATACAAACTAAAACTACTAGATAGTGAGAAGTAGTATATTGCAAACTACTACATTGTACCTGTACAGGCATGGGGTGTTAAACCGGGAATTATATACGAAAAGTCATTCATGCCTGCCAGTGTAACCGTTTACGTCCCCCACACCTGAATGACCGATTCAAACAGTTACTTGTCAGTAACGA
>RKRU01000175.1 GCA_007571225.1 Nitrosopumilaceae archaeon
ACATGGGCGTGCAGTATCATCCAGAGTTCAGTAGTAGGCCGGGATTTCCAGAGGAGTCGTTTGCGGCGTTTGTAAGGGCGGCCGCAGGTTTGTAGGTACTGGAGCCCGCCTGAAAGTAGGGTAGACTGGGCAGGTATGTTCTCTTGCAAGTCAGTATAGGGAGTCATAAAATGAATTTGTTGATTGCCAGTCTCCATTACGTCTCATTGTGCGGCACACATACTGATATGCTAAATAGAATGTATGCAGAGTATATCTAGTCGCAGTGGTGGGGTCGCTAAGTAGCAGCGAACTAGCTGGCTAATAGAGTTATCTGGCCGCTATGGGCTGGCCGTTATGGACTGCTGTATTCTAGCAGATAGGCCACACATCGTACGTTGTCATGGCAGGCAAGCGAATCATGTCAGAATCAGGTCGGTATGTGTGGCGTGTCATCTTGTCTCCTAGTTGTCTAGTCCCATAGCTGCAACAAGATGCGGATCCAGAAAAGATGTGAGGTGTACACCGTCACGTCACGCAGTAGACTGCCCCGGACGCCTACGGCTCCACCATACTTGATATCTCGTAGATTCTCTGCCGGGCATCGCGCATAGAGATCTTTCTCCTTACATATCCCTTTTCAAGCAGGTGTCTGAGCGCCAAGCGGACGGTCCGGCTTGGCAACAGGGTCTTGCTTCGAAGCTCCCTGTGTGTAAGTGAGCCCTCGTACTCAAGCGTCTTGAGAATTAGCTTGGAGCTCGGCGGCATGCGGAGAAGCTCCTCGGCAAGGTGCACCTTCTTCTCCAGTGCCGTAACGGTAATGGAGTCTGTCTTTAGGCGTATTATGCTTGCAGGGGGAAAGAACTGGGTACACTCCATCACCTTCTCCACCTTATACCTATCAAGGCCGTCAAGGACCGCCTCGCAGTGCAGTCTTGACGACACCACATCGTCAACCTCTATAGTACTTGAGTTTGAGACTATGACGGGACGCCGCGTAACGTCAAGCGAGTTGACCGATATTATCTCAAACGCTCCAGAGTTCTGGAAGAGGACCGGTCCGCCTGCGGACATCGAGTATGCAGAAGAGCCAGTCGGCGTGGATACGATCACCCCATCACTGTTGTCGTGCCAGACCTCTTCTCCGTCCACGCGCAGCGTATGCTCCATTAACATCGCGCTCTTTGATGGGAACACAGCAGCATCGTTGAGAACCGGATAGACGCTTCTGTTGTCTATCTTGACTCCCAGTCTCGGAAACTCCACGATTCCATAGTTCTGGCTCTTCAACATATCGGCATACGCTGCAAACTCCCTGCGCTCGATCTGTGCAAGAAATCCGCCGCTCTCCCCCTCGCTTATGCCCAGTACGGGGGGTGCAGAGTCTGACGTTATATTGTGAAAGTAGTTCCGGACGCCCTTGTCCCCTCCCAGCACTATGATGCAGTCCGCATCCAAGTCCAAGTCTGCACCGACTGCATATGAGTATATTCCATACTCCTCAAGCACACTACGGATTGCAGCTGCCGCAGAATCTGATACTGATGGGTTGTATATTCCTATACGCACATGGTGTAAAGGGACACCGACAATAAAAGTTCACGAATTCTGGCCGTGATGAAGTATGGGGGTTGTGCGTGTGTATGTGTGTATGTGTTATGTGTATATATACATATAATGGATGCTAGGTGTGTGAGTTATGAGATTTTTAGAACGACTTGGATGTTGAACCACTCCAATCGTTCGCGGCAAAACAAGAAACGGCTTGCAATCAAGTCAAGTTCTACCATCTTTTTGACAAAATCGTTATCTGAGATTGCCAAGTCACGTATTTTGGAGAGAACCCACACGTAAAAGGCCGTCCCCACAGTCCTGACGGCCATCCCGGCCGTACAGTTGGCCATGTGGCAGTCGTGCTAACGCAGATCCCAGTGGAATGGTACCACTAGCGAGTAGCTAGCGTTCGGAATTTTATCATGTTATAAAAGTAGGAGGCGTTTGTCTGTATGGTGCCCTTTCGTGGAATCTTCTGCAGCCCTACATGGCGCGAGTTGAGGGCTGCTTGGGCTGCCCCACCTGCAAAACAGAGGGCCCACAAAAAATCTCTCTCCTTTATCATGGTGCAACAGAATGCGGCACAGAATATGTCACCGATTCCAGTAGTATCATATACTTGCTTGTTTGGCAGTGTGATGGAGTATATTCTGTTCCCGTTTAGGAGTGAGATGTCTGTCCCGTCTGTTAGTAGTACGTTATTCACCCCGCGGCGCTGCAACGCAAGCATCGCCTCGTCGCCCGAGCTGTTCACAAGGTGCGCCGCTTCATCCACATTTACCTTGATTGCATCCACCCCGTCAAGATCAATTTCCGTGTCGCGCAGGGTGATGTTGCCGTGTCCGTCCCTTGCACGTAAAAACCCCTGTGGGTCCACAAGCAGAAAACCAGAATCCTTCTTTATCTTTGCAAGGGTATCGTACGTGATCTCCCCACATATTGGACTTGCAATGTGACAGTCCACACCATCTACATACATGTACTCTATCGGCTCGCATACATTGTCAAGCCTTAGATCGCGTTCTGCACCCCTGACGTTTATTGCAAACCTAGTAGTTTTTAGGCTCGATTCTGCGCCCGTGTATGTTATCTGATTCTCGTCAAGGTACTGTCTTGGAAAGTCCGCCCCGAACCGTGTCACCAGCTGTACGTCAAATCCAAATTTTCTGGCCGTAATGCCACAGTAGCATCCAGAACCTCCAATCTGATCGTGCGTCTCGCTTTCTATTGCGATGCGATCAATGGTACAGTGTCCGAATACGGCAAGCTTCACATGTGTATTACCCACGGTGTGGATTTAGTTTTTTGCATTTAATCTAACCAGCCCACTCAACTGCTCGGTTTGGAGACAAATACCAATCAGATTGCTATGTACGATCTAATGTGTTGCTTTTTTGTGTGAGGGTAGGTAAAGAAGCAGGCAGGGGGTGAGGATAGGTGAGGAAGCAGGCAGGGGGTGAGAGAGAGAGGGTAGAATATGGTTGCATGCGTCAGTGGTGGCCAAATGACTGCTGTCGGGATTTACAGGCCTGCGCGCGTTTGTAGATGCAGCAGTGTGTGTCATGTCGGGAGATTATTTCTTGATGCCACCTGACTTTTTCAGACAGCCAGCACACATGATCTGTCCCCTTGATATCTCAAGCTTCACATTTGAGCAAAGGCACTTGTGGCAGAGGCCAGTCACCATCACCACATACAATAATCAAGCATGCATTTAAACAATCTCTGCCGTAAGGGTGTGTCCTACGGAGACATACCCTTGATTTTAGTCTAAAGTAACTAATTTTTTAGCTTTTAATTGAAACATTTTGACCGACTGAGGAAGTTAGTATGTACTCTCTAGAATCTATAATGACATGTAAAAGAAGCGCGATCAGTAATCCTATGGTAACTGTTTACGTCTGGCGTAAACGATTTGCCAAATTTGTGCTTAGAATTGGCCATTCAGATGTGGGGGACGTAAACAGTACCTGTAAGGCTTCATCTGGATCATCTCAAATGTGTCCTTTTTGCTGTATGACGTATATGTCCTAATTGTGACGCCTTATCTGTCAAGCAAGCTGCATATACGACAGATCCTAGAACTTGAGATTTTTATCACTGCTTTAACAAACTCGTCAGAAACGATCATCAAAATCAACGTTTTATCATAGTCAGTACCACATGGTCAGTACCACATGGTCAGTACCACACATCACAACTTCAAAGCAATACGGTTTAGGTTCTTTTTTATACCAAACACGCCAATGCTCCTTATGCAGTACTTTATGGCACTAAAGGAAGGTGAGAGGCGCGTTGCCACGGCAAGGGAGTACCTAAATGGGCTGACAGGAGGAAAGGCCATGCCGGCAATGGCGCTAGGCAAGCCCGAATCCAACGACTGGCAGCCGGTAGGCAAGGAAAACCTGTATGCATTTGTAAACGAGTCGCAGGGGTTTGTCCTGACTGATACAAGCGGATACATACTGGCACTGGTAGACAGGACGGGCATCTCAAAAGCCATCGTACAGGGAGTGACCCCAGAACAAGCCGAAAACCTAGAAAAGAGACTCATGGCAGACAACATATCAAAATTTGAGGGGAAGGTAACGCTTCCTGCATAAGCAAAACGATCAGAATACAGTATCCCACACAACTAGACCCGCATTAGAACACAACAAAAAGTACAAAGGCGCGGATAATACCAGCGCACTTGAAATGAATTTTCTGGAGCTTGTAATATTATAGGTATCACAGGCGCGAGATGTCTTCAGGCAGACAGCAGAGCGGCTACTTTTGCTGTCCATGCAAAACGGCCACTGTAGCCAGTCCACAACTACACACCACAACCACACGACGGGCATTCTGATGAACGAGGTTCTGCCGGCAGAATTTGGTAACACATTTAGTAACACATTTAGTTTAAGGCAAGGCAGCACACACATGACAGAATACTCTCAGGAGATAGAGGTTACAGGACACCTGATCGATTCGCTGATCATGACTCGCATATTTG
>RKRU01000131.1 GCA_007571225.1 Nitrosopumilaceae archaeon
CATACGCAATTATAAATTAAATAACCAAATCGAAATTGTAACGTGCAGTCAAGTTATGATGTTGTAGTTGCAGGGGGCAGCATATCAGGCCTACTCTGTGCACGTGAAATAGCATCTACAGGACATTCCGTTCTAGTCGTGGAGCGGGGTCCTGAGATAGGTACCCCAGAGCATTGTGGTGGGCTCGTGAGCAGCTCTGGACTACAAAACATCGGGGTAATTCCATTTGGAGGAACATTTCTTCATGCCATAAACAAGGCCCGAATCATCTCACCTGATGGAACCGCCATAGTGGTGGATGCAACAAGGCAGAAGGTACTTGCCATAGACCGGAGGAATCTTGACAAGCAAGCAGCGCACCAGGCCCAGCAAGCAGGAGCAGTCATAAAGGTAATGACAGATCTCAGGGAGATAACTGATACGGGGGTTGTGACTGGGGCGGGACAGTTTGACTGCCGCATAGTAGTGGATGCCCGCGGGGCAGCCTCACTAATCCAGAAAGACAGAACGGGAATGATTCCATCTACCCAATACGAGGTATATACAGACTGGATCGAAGACAACACGATTGAGGTCATGCCAGATTGCGACCTTTATCCTGGATTTTTTGCGTGGATAATTCCATCTGGGCGCGGCAGGGGGCGCGTAGGCGTGGCCGGCAGGGGGATTAACACGGCAAACGCGCTCGAATCAATTCTGGAAGGTAGGGGCAACAACCATTCCATAATTCGAAAGATATCCGCCCCTATATGGGTAAATGGTCCCATTAAGAATTTTGTAGATGGAAACGTGGTTGTAGTAGGCGATGCCGCCGGGCAGGCCAAACCTACTACTGCAGGTGGGATCTATTCAAGCGGGGCCGGAGGTATGTTTGCCGGACGGGCCATATCACAATATCTGTCAAAGTATAGTAACAACAGCAACAGCAGCAGTAACAACAAGAACAGCAACCATGACAGCAAGAACAGCAACAACAATACAGAACACCTTGCCGCCCTGTACCGGAAGAGTTGGGATGATAGATTCGGACGGGAGTTTGAAAAACAGATTCTTGCACGAAGGGTTCTGGAGAGGATGGACAACGAGGCGCTAAACAAAATGATACGATCGGTGACTCCAGACATGCTACAGAAAATGGCAGAAAATGGCGACTTTGACTTTCACACAGGTTCAATTATCAGAATGCTGGGCATAAGACGGACTGCAGGTGCGGCCAAAAGCATGCTGGGATCAGAGATGAGGCGCCTCTGGAACTGAGCCTCTGTACGTATGTCTGGACCCATTTTTTCCATATCCATTGTAGAATTTCCGCCGACAGCTGGACTGGCAGGTTGTAACTGCTTATGTCCCCCACGCCTGAATGACCGATTCCAAGCACAAATTTGACAAATTGTTTACGCTGGACGTAAGCAGTTACTCAGATAGCATGATGCGCGCATATCTGTTCAATGGTAGTTGTGGAAATAATACCATTCTGTGACTGCTCACCAACCTTCAACTGTATTATGATGCCAAGGTTACGTGCAGGCAGGTTGCAAGATAGAATGAAGGGAACAAGTCAGCCTCCTTCACTTATGTATTCAGAAGGTATAAATTGTATTTGGGGGGAAAAGCGTTTAATGTCCTCATCCACCATAACCCTGCCCATATGCAGCTGTTGCCTGAGACATATAATGCCAAACGACAAGTGTGTAAAGTTCCAGTGTCCGAGCTGCGGAAAACGCCTGATCTGGCGGTGTCAGAGTTGCAGGGAGGCAGCAAGGGAATACGAGTGTCTCATGTGTGGATTCAGGGGGCCTTAGGCCTGGAGGGAGTGATGATGGCCCAGTTATTGTTAATCGTAAAGATCCTCCCAGAGGGAATGGAGGTAGACCTTGACGATCTTGCAGAGTCCATCAGGGCATCACTTCCAGAAGCCATGACCCTGAGACGCTATGAAAAAGAGCCCTTGGCATTTGGACTACACTTCCTAAAGTCCGAGTTCATACTAGACGACAGGGAGGGTCAGATGGATGCCCTAGAATCCACAATACGTGCAACACGAGGCGTCAGCGAGTTTGAAGTACTTAACATGAGCCGCATGTCAGTTGACGTAAAATAGTGTATCCGGTTGGCACGCAGAGACGAACAATCATTACAGATACGCGTAGACGAGGCAAAACAGCGTGACGTGGGCAAAAGGCGCGCCCGGCTAGGAGCCGGCTCCATGAACCGCTTAGGCCTAAAGTCAGGTGACGTAATAGAGATAACGGGAACAAGGTCAAGCTGCGCAGTGGTGTGGCCTCTCGACGAGGACGACAAGTCCACAAGTACAATACGGATCGACGGCCAGACAAGAAAGAATGCAGGCGCGTCACTGCAGGACATGGTTGTCATAAGGCGGACAGTCGCCCGGCCGGCAAAGGCGGCGGTACTGAAGCCCGTAAGTGAGGCGGCTGCAGGCGATGAGGAGTTTACAGACTTTATCAAAAACAGGCTAAGGGGCTTGCCGATGACTGAGGAGGATTACGTATCGGTCATGATTCTTGGAAACTTTATGGAATTTAAGATCTCAAAGACCTCTCCCAAGGGTACTGTGCGTATGGAGCAGTCCACTGCCATTACGATATCAGAAGAGGCAGCAGCACCGGACAAAAAGACCAGTATCACGTACGAGGAGGTGGGCGGGTTGCGTGAGGAGATAAGATCTATGCGCGAGATAGTGGAGCTGCCCCTGCGGCATCCGGAACTCTTTACAATGCTTGGTATCGAGCCCCACAGCGGCATACTCTTGTACGGACCTCCAGGCTGTGGCAAGACACTACTTGCCCGGGTTCTTGCAAGTGAGTCCGAGGCAGACATGTTTCTGATCAACGGCCCCGAGATAATGAACAAGTATTATGGCGAGTCGGAGGCCAAGCTGCGCGAGATATTCAAGGAGGCAAGAGACGCATCTCCGAGTATAGTATTCATCGACGAGATAGATGCCATAGCCCCAAAACGGGAGGATGTACACGGGGATGTAGAAAAGAGAGTCGTGGCACAGCTTTTGGCCCTCATGGACGGACTTGACGATCGCGGCAGAGTGATAATCTTGGGTGCTACGAACAGGCCCGACAGCGTGGATCCCGCGCTGAGACGTCCGGGCAGGTTCGACAGAGAGTTTGAGATACCCACACCCAACGAGGACGGCAGACTAGAGATACTCTTTATACATACGCGCGGGATGCCCCTAGCAGAGGGTACAGACCTCAGGGAGTTGGCATCGGAGTTGCACGGGTATACGGGAGCGGACATCCGGTCCCTGTGCAGCGAGGCCGCGATGAAGTCGATCCGCAGATACTTGCAGGAGATCGATCTGGACTCTGAGAGGATCCCGTCTGAGATACTGCAGTCTATGCGTGTTGGAATTGAAGATTTTTATGATGCCATGCACGAGGTGGTGCCCACAATCATGCGAGAGGTTTACGTGGAAAAGTCCAAAGTCCAGTGGTCCGATGTGGGCGGGCTTGACGCGGTAAAGGAGTCGCTTGTAGACAATCTCGTTATCGCAATGAACGAACCCGGCAAGTTTGCTGCCATGGGAATCCGGCCTCCCGGGGGCGCCCTGATATATGGCCCTCCAGGATGCGGAAAGACACTTCTTGGTAGGGCGCTTGCCACTAGGACTGGCGCCAACATGATCCTAGTACGGGGCCCCGAGATACTGTCAAAATGGGTCGGCGAGTCTGAAAAGGCGGTGCGCGAGATATTCCGAAAGGCAAAGGCGTCCTCTCCATGCGTGATAATATTTGACGAGCTCGACTCCCTCGCACGGTATCGTACTAGGGGAGTTAGCGCCGGTGCGGGTTTAGGTGGTGGCAGCGTTAGTAGTAGTGGCGGCGGTGGTGACAGCGGTAGCGAAACCAGCGAGACCATCCTGAGCCAGCTCCTCACAGAGATAGAAGACACTCCCTCAAGGGTGGCAGTCATAGGAATTACAAGCAGGCCGGATATGCTTGACAGCTCGTTCTTTAGGGCGGGCAGGCTTGATCTCACACTGTATGCCGCCCCACCTGATGAGAAGGGCAGGCGTACAATCATGAGTATAATTACAAAAAAGATGCCACTTGACTCCGACGTATGCCTCGACGAGATTGCCGTAGCCACCCAAGGCTATACCGGGGCCGACCTGACGGCCCTCTGCAGGGAGGCAGCAGTCTCTGCCATGAAGCGCGACTCTTCTACGATATCAAACAACGACTTTTCTGGGGCGCTCAAGAGGGCCAAGCCCTCCATTACACAGGAGATG
>RKRU01000074.1 GCA_007571225.1 Nitrosopumilaceae archaeon
TGAGCAAATCCGAGTATCTCGTCTGCAACCCAGTCGTTTATGCGGACCGAGTCCATTATATCCTTGCCGTACGCCTCAAATCGGACATCAAAGGCCTCCCATCTAGCAGCAAACTCCACCTTCCATGCAAGCTTGCCCAGATCTCGTGTAATATCAGACTCGCCATTGTGGCCGCAACCGGATACGGCCGTGCCGCCCATGACCGTGTCACGGCATTCATAGAGTATCCTCTTCTCCGAAGCAATATAGTCAGTCGACTGAGCCGTGTACAGGCGGTCGCACGCAGAGCAGACCGGAAAGTACGGGAGGCTGGTCCTGTACTTTTCCTGTCCTACCATCTCGGCTATCTTTTTGCCTATCTCTCCACTTCTAGTCAGTATAGTGTGTATCTGACTGCCAAGCACTCCCTTGCCATACGTCTCTGCTGCACGCCTGAACTCATACTTTACTCCCACGCGGTCAAGCCCGTCAAGAAGCATTCTGCTCATGTGCATCCCGTATGAATCACAGCATTCGTACGGGTCGGGTATGAGCGAGACCGGTTTTGCTAGATGCTCATCTAGCCAATCTGGGAGGCCTGCGGGCACCTTGCGGAGCCCATCAAGGTCGTCTGAATATGCAATCAGTCTTGATCTGTATCCCATACTCTCGAGCGCCAGCTTTACCCCGTATGCCCTGACTGCATCCCCCAAACTTCCAATGTGTGGTATGCCAGAGGCGCCAAGGCCGCTCTCGACTACAAGCATGTCCGTACTGCGGCCCAGCTCCTTCTCGCGCGATACGAGCTCGTATGCAAGCTTGTCAAGCCAAGTGCCGTGGCCGATTGTATGGGTTTTGGTATCTGGCATAACTACAACTCCCTTGCCATGTATGGTCCATATAATGAGTACCCCAGCATTCTATAGTATTTGCGGGTTCCCACCGCACTGATCACAAGCATCCTTTTGGCGCCAAACTCGTCTCGCGCGATGCGCTCTGCATTTTCCATCAGGCTGCGGCCCAGACCTGTATGTTGGATCTCCCCCTCTGCCTGCCTGCCTACCCCAACTGCCCTACCGTACACGTGCAGTTCCCTTACTATGCATGTGTGGCCGTCTGACAGCTCAGGTCTATGTGCGCCGGCGCCGGGCTTGCGCATGCGGACGAATCCGTATATTCTGCCATTCTCGTCCTCATATGACAGGAATACCTCGTCTCCGCCAGACGAGCCATAGTCGACCCTGTCCAGTACGGGATTGGCTCCGGCAGTGTCTGGTCTGGCCTCCCTGCATCTGATGCACACGCACGGTGTCCCTTCATCTTCAAGACGCCTGCGGACTATCTGGCGCAGGTTCCCCTGCTTGGGCCCTGCCACAATCTCTTCAGGCTGGATCTCTCGCTGCACCCTCATTATGCGGACCCACTTGGGCACCACCTTCTTTGCCTCGGCCAGAACCTTGAGCATGTCGTCATCGTGGTATGGCGTGTACTCTTTTCGCACGTATGCATCGTACAGGGGGGTACCCCTCACCACCAGCGATGGATATATCTTCAGCATGTCAGGGCGCAGCTCCTCGTCTGCGTACAGGCGGACAAAGTCCTCAATATCCTCTGCAGGCGTCATTCCCGGTAGTCCAGGCATCATATGTGCCACAATCTTGTACCCTGCATCTTTTGCCAGCTGGAACGACTCCGTCACGTCCGAGTACGTGTGGCCGCGGTTCACCATGCGATAGACCTTCTCCCTGAGGGACTGTACTCCTATCTCTATGCGCGTGACGCCAAAGTTAAGCATTGAATCTATGTGTGCCTGCTTGCAATAGTCTGGCTTTGTCTCTATTGTAAATCCGACGTTTCTGACAGAGGCGCCTTCGTTGAGCAGCTTTGCACCATCAAGATCCGTGGAGATCGAGCCGTTCAGCGCGTCATAGCACGACTTGACAAAGTCCGTCTGGTACGACTGCGGCATGAACAGGAACGTTCCGCCCACTATGACCAGTTCGGTCTTTGATGTGTCGTGTCCAAAGGCTCTGAGTCTTGATAGCTTGGACTGGATCTGTGAGATTGGGTTGTAGTTATGTTGGATGGCCTCTAGTGTGGGGGGCTCGTTTCCGGTGTAGCTGTTAGGCGAGCCGTACTCGGGGCCGCCAGGGCAGTATGTGCACCGGCCGTGGGGGCACGCAAACGGCTTTGGCATTAAAGCCACTACTGCTACCCCTGATGCGGTCTTGGCCGGCTTTTTTAGCAGTATGCCACGTAATCTCTCATATTCGGTACCACGCGTAGTGGAGAGTATCTCACTGTTCTTTGGCATGCGCGGCAGCGAACGTTCTGCACACACTTGCATTATGGTCCGACGCACATCCTTTCTGTTCTGCATCTTGCCGACTAGCAGCCTACTAGATATCTCCTGGCATGCATCGTATGTAGCAGGATCCATACCGTCCTCTACAGAGATCCACCTGTTCATGTCGTATTCTTCTTCTTGTTGTTGTTTTATATTCTCTTTAAGTCCATTCCACATCTGGCGTATTATGGTTGGCAGTAGACTGCAGCCACGAACACGCATCATACGTACTGCTAGTATGTGTACTACTAGTATCAGTGCCGTATGATGTTGGCGTTTTTGTTATTATCCTCAGCAGCCCTGTGGTAGTCATTATCGCCATTATCGCCCTTGTCGTTTATGTCTGTGTCATTGCCCGATGCAGACGAGATCTCGCCTCTGTACTGCATCTTGAGCCAGATCGGCGTGATCAGTGTGGTGACGGCCACCATTATTACGATGGTAGAGTATACGTCTGAGGCAAGTATCCCAGCCCCGACTCCGACTCCGGCCACGATAAGGCCAACCTCTCCTCTTGATATCATGCCCACACCAACACGCATGCCCCTAGTTCTGCTCTTCAAAAAGTAGATTGCGGGCAGTCCGCATCCGAAGAGCTTGGTGGCTATGGCTACTGCAATTACTGCCGCGCTCACCATCAGTATGTGCAGGTCCACTGCGCGCAGATCTACTTGTGCGCCTATTATGGCAAAGAACAGCGGTGCAAAGATCAGGGCTATCTTCTCTGCATAGATGCCGACCTTTTTGAAGATCTTTGTAGTGGATAGCGCCATGCCAACGGCAAAGGCGCCAACAATGGGGGAGAGACCTATGGAGCCGGCAAAGGCGGCCGCCCCAAAGAACGATGCCGTGGCTATTCCCTCCACGCTTCCCTGTGCCTTCCAGAACCTCTGTGTCATGAGCCTCGGCATTATTATGACGGCGGCTATCAGCATGGCTGCAAAGAATCCGAGTATCTGCAGTATGGTCATGGTAACCTCGCCTATGTCTATATTGTCAAGGCCGTCTGGGCTGCCTGCAATCGAGGTCACTACCGAGAGTACCGCAATGGCAAGTATGTCGTCGACTATTGCTGCGCCTATTATCAGCCGGGCCTCGGGCGTCTTTAGCTTGCCTAGTTCGTTTAGGACTTGGACTGATATGGCTATGCTTGTTGCAGTAAGGGCGGTGGCGATCAGCATGGACTGGAGCGCGTTGAAGCCAAACATCTGGAATATGATCAGGCCTGCAAAGAACGGGACCACCACACCAAGCGTTCCCACGGTAAACGACGCCTTGCCCCCCCTTAGAAACTCCTTTGGCGTCATTTCTAGGCCCGCCATAAACAGGATTACAATGGCCCCTATCTCTCCAAGAAGTTTTATCTCCTTGTCTATCTGTAGCAGGGCCTGGCCGTCAACTACGAAGAGGGAGCCTAGAGCAAACGGCCCCACAATCATACCTGCAAGTAGTTCGCCTAGAACAATGGGAAGCTTTAGGCGCAAAAAGAGCTCGGCCATGAGCTTTGCAGCAAAGAGAAGTATACCTACCTCTATAATTATCTGAATAAATTCACTTCCACCGGCCATTTAAGAATGAAGCATCTGATGATAATATATATCGGTTGTATGGTACGACGCCGCGCCGGCCGTTGCCCGTACATGGAATTATGCGTGCAGTATGGCTTCCATGTGTGGTGTGAGTGTGGTGTGGATGTGGGTGGCGGATTCGGATTTTGCCCATCAAACATTGTATTGTATGTTGAATGCCCGGCTACCTGCGGCCGTCTCTTTCTCACTTTCTGTCGTTGTCCTTGTGCGGACTGTCCGAATCATGCCCGTCAGTGTTATGGTTCTCATGACTAACAGAACCGTCGCTGCCCTGTTTTGTTCTGTCCCACATACTCATGTTTCCCCGTAGCA
>RKRU01000116.1 GCA_007571225.1 Nitrosopumilaceae archaeon
TCGTCACTGACAAGTAACTGTTTGAATCGGTCATTCAGGTGTGGGGGACGTAAACGGTTACACTGGCAGGCATGATATGACTTTTCGTATATAATTCCCTTTCAGTGGAATATACATATTACAGAAAGTAGTATACCAACGTAAATGCAGATTGCTACGTGTGTCTGATCTTGCAATGAGGCCGTATGAACCCTGTTAGTCCTCAGGATGCATGCAGAGTTCTGCAAGCACGCCGCACAGCGACTTTGGGTGTACAAACGTAACCCGCGTCCCCTCAGAGCCGGGACGCACCTCGCCAAGAAACCTAACACCACTGCCGCGCATGCGCTCCACCTCCCCATCTATGTCTGGAGTGGCAAGCGCCATGTGATGCAGGCCTGGTCCGCGCCTTTCAAGAAACTTTTTGATCGGACTGTTGTCGCCGGTGGGCTGCATCAATTCGATCCGGCCGTTCTCCATTCTGATTATGGCCACGCGGACGCCTTCTGACTCCACCGTCTCATATTCAACCGAGTCGACCCCGAGCGCCTCGCTGTAAGTCTTTGCAGCCTCCTCCAAGTCGTCTACTGCAATTGCAATGTGGTCTATACTCATGCCAGACACTTTAGAATACCTCCTTGGGCTCATACCTGCCAAACACGGAACGGAACGCGTCGCTTATCTCGCCAGTCGTGGCTTCGGCCTCCACTGCCTTGATGATGTGTGGCATCAGATTTGCATCGGTCTCTGCTGCAGACGACAGGGCCGATACGGCCTTCTCCCATTTGGTTCTGTCGCGTGATGCGCGCAGCTTCTTCAGCTCTTCTCTCTGCTGCATCTCCACGCTGCTGCCGATCCGCAGTATCTCTGGCTGCTCCTCGTCTGCATCCTCGTACCTGTTGACGCCGACTAGTATACGCTGCTGCCCGTCAGCCTCCTTTTTGAGCCTGTATGCATTCTGTCTGATCTCAGATTGGAAGAATCCGCGCTCAATTGCCCTAACAGAACCTCCCATCTTCCGGATCTTCTCTAGGTACTTCCAGACGGCGTCCTCCATGCGCGCGCACAGGTCCTCTAGATAGTAGGAGCCTGCCATCGGGTCTACTGCCTTTGTGATACCGCTCTCGTGCGCCACTATCTGCTGCGTGCGCAGTGCAATCTTGGCTGATTCTTGTGTCGGGAGTGCAAGCGCCTCGTCGCGCGAGTTGGTGTGTAACGACTGCGTTCCGCCCATGACTGCTGCCATGGTCTGGATCGCCACGCGGACTATGTTGTTGTCTGGCTGCTGTGCCGTAAGGGATTCTCCGCTTGTCTGAGTGTGGAACTTTAACTGCAGGGACTTTGGATTCTTTGCATGAAAGTACTCCTTGAGTATCTTTGCATACACCTTGCGTGCCACCCGGAACTTTGCCACCTCCTCAAAGAACTCGATCGTACAACAGAAGAAGAACGAGAGCCTAGGGGCAAAGTCGTCTATCTTCAGTCCGCGATCAAGGCAGGTCTCTATGTATGCTATGGCGTTTGCAAGTGTGAATGCAACCTCCTGTGTCGCGGTACAACCTGCCTCCCTCATGTGGTAGCCAGATATTGAAACTGGATACCATGACGGGACCTCCTTTGCACAGTAAGCGATCATGTCGCCTATGAGGCGCATTGACGGCTCGGGCGGGTAGATGTAGGTGTTTCTTGCAATGTACTCTTTTAGTATGTCGTTCTGCGTGGTGCCGCGCAGTTGAGAACTGGAGAACCCCTGGGACCTCCCCACCACTATATAGTATGCAAGGAGCGTGGATGCAGTAGAGTTTATCGTCATTGATGTGCTTACTTTGCCTAACGGGATGCCGTCGAAGGCCTTGTGCATATCGTGTATGGACGCTATCGATACGCCGACTTTTCCCACCTCACCCTCTGCATGAGGCGCATCAGAATCGTACCCTATCTGTGTCGGAAGGTCAAAGGCCATACTGAGTCCGGTCTGTCCCTTCTCTAACATGAACTTGAACCGTTCGTTTGTCAGTTTGGCGTCGCCAAAACCAGAGTACTGGCGCATTGTCCACAGCCGGTCGCGATACATTCCGGGATGTATTCCGCGGGTATATGGATATTTGCCAGCATCCTCTCGCTTTGGATGTTTGCTGCCATCATCATCATTATTATAATTATCTTTTTTTGTGGATGGATGATAGATCCGCTTTACTGTAAAGTTTGAATCGGTAAATAGCCGATCCTGTTGTTGTTGTTGTTCCTGTTGTACCACAAGGACACTGCATACAGCGTGTTTAAAAATCTAAAACTTTTCCCGGCCGTATCAACTCAACTGTATCATGTGGATACGGCGTAACTGTCCCGCTGACATAACTGTCTGGATCCGGTATAGACGATTTGCTGAATCTTTGCATAAGATCAGTCGTTAGGGTGCATGGGACCTAGACAGACAGTTCTGGTACGTAGTAATCCACATTGACAAGTGTATGCTTTCTAGTGTGATGTGTCAAAAGAACATATCAAGACTATTGAAGAAGACCACATAACGGCAAACGGTCTTACTTTAGCAGAGACTCGATAATGTCTGCGCCCGCATCTATTGGGTTTGTCCTGCCCCTTATAATATCATCAAGGTACCTGTCTGTAAGGTCCCCCTCCGAGTCTAGTATACGGTTAATCTTATCGCGCATGTTTGCCATGATTATGTCGCGCAGCTCTGCATACAGCTTGGAACGCAGCTCTGCAGGGCCGGGCCTAGCCGATTCTGACATTGTAGTTAGCATCTTTGCAAGCTTGTTGATCGTGGCCACGCGCTTTATAGATGTCTTGAGTACGGCCGGAGTGCACTCCGACGTGTTGCCGTCCCCTGCGGTATCGCCGTCGTATCGGCTTGTACTACTCCCATCCCGAGTGTCGCGGTCACCGATAAAGTCCCGCACGGCGTCAAAGAGGCGGTCGGCCCCGGGCAAGTCGCACTTGTTTACTAGATAGAGATCACCTATCTCAGTCAGTCCCGCCTTTATCGCCTGAATGTTGTCACCCGTATGCGGGTTGAAGACGACTACTGTGATGTCTGCAATCTTTGATATCTCTACCTCAGTCTGGCCCGCGCCGACGCTCTCTATTATAATAGGATCAAACCCTGCACACTCTAGCACGCGTATGCAGTTCCGGAGCGAGCTTGACACGGCGCCCGTCGAACCTCGGGATGCGATGCTGCGTATGTACGTACCGGACTCTGCCGATTCGGTCATCCTTACACGGTCCCCGAGTATGGCCCCCCCAGTAAGATGACTAGTAGGGTCAACTGCAAGTACCGCCGGGTTGGAACCGAGATTCTTTAGAGCAATTACGGTCTTGTTTATGAGTGAGCTCTTGCCTGCCCCCGCGGGCCCCGTGATGCCGATCGTGACGGATCCGCCCGTGTCTGGAAATATCTCCCTGATCAGTCTTTGTGTCTGTCCGGGATCGTTCTCTACGATGGTTATGGCCTTTGCCACTGCCTTTCTTTTGCCGTCTCTGAGATCGTCTACCAACGTCATATGATGCGATCGGGCCGCAGGCAGAATAAAACTTGTGTGGGACAAAGATTCCCATAGTGACTGGATAGAATGGGATCTGTTTATGTTCAGCGTAAACAATTTGCCAAATTTGTGCCTAGAATCGATCATTCAGTCGTGGGGGATGTAAACGGTTACATAGAATGCACCAACGCCTGCGTATTTCAGTTTGCTGCCTGATGCCTAAGAGTGGCATGATGCGCAGATGGCATGATGCGCAGATGGCATAGCGGCATGCTGCTTGACGGGGCCGTCTACTGGGTATCTAACTGCGCTGAGTGGCATGATGCGCAGCCATCATGACGTACATCTGACATAGCGGCATGCTGCAGCATGTATAGTGCTGGTACGTTGGACTGGCAGCAGCTGCCGGTCCGGTTCTTGTACGAGCTGTAGCATAGATAGCGCCGCAGGCAGTTCCCACCGCATATGTTTATACGTACGACGGACCCACGTCACATCGGATCTGCGGGCGGGGTTCGTGCATGAAATCTGTAGTTTTACAGTACCACTTGCGTAACTGTTTACGTTCAGCGTAAACAATTTGCCAAACTTGTGCCTAGAATCGGTTATTCAGGTGTGTGGGTATAAACGGTTACTTTTATGCATGCCAAGAGGCCTGATGCGGCCAACGATTCGCACAGGCAGCAGAGTCATTTCGGGTAGGCCGGGAAGTTAGATTTGGAGGGAAG
>RKRU01000176.1 GCA_007571225.1 Nitrosopumilaceae archaeon
CCAAGTAGGGCGTTTGCCTCGTCGACTGCTCCGTATGCGGCAATTCTTGGATCTGATTTTGAGATGCGCAATCCCCCCTGCACGCCAGTATTGCCATCATCCCCAGTCTTGGTATAGATTCTCATACAGTAGACTCCACTGCTCCGTTTTTAACTGATGCCCCGTGTGGCTAGTGGTGTACTTTGCGTTCGTATTACGGATCTTGGCCAGAAATGGTAGGCGTCATAGAGCATGCAAGAATGCAGTGACTGTCTGCTGTACAGCATTTGGGAGGGGGACACACTATAGGAAGAGGAAGATAACGAGTTCGCGCCTGTCATCATGTCCTGCCGGGCTGTATGGGTACTGCCGGGCTGTATGGGTACTGTCATTTTATACACATGCATCATTCAAGTGCGAGTCTGGTAATCTGCTCAAACGAATCAATATATCGCCGCGTCATTGCAGATACCACCGCAGTCGGAATTTCAGGCGGACTCGGATCCTTTCCCGAACGGCGCTCGTCTTCAAACCGCCTCTTATACCCGTGTTCAGCAAGCCAGTCCCTCAGAATCTGCTTGTCATATGACTGCTGCACGCGTCCAGGCTCAAACATGTCACGCGGCCACAATCGGTACTCGTCTGGACCTATAGAGTCGCCCAAGATGATCCTGCCGTCTGCAATGCCAAACTCCAGTTTTAGGTCGGCCAGGATAAATCCTGCAGAGTCTGCAATCTTAGACATCGCCGTGTATATCATAATGGAGTTTTCCTCAAGCCAGTCGTACTGCTTGGCAGTTACAAGTCCCATGTCCAGTGCGGCCTGCCGGTCTACAGGTATGTCGTGTTCGGACTTTGTGGTTGGATCAAACAGTGGTCGCAAAAGACGCGATGCTAGGAGCGCATCCCTACTTACATCCAGTGCAACCTCTCCCGCCTTCCATCGGTCATAGAGACTTCCGTACAGATAGCCGCGCACCACGCACTCAATAGGTAGCATCTGCATGCGCCTCACCACGATGTCGGTATCAGACTCGCGCCGTACAAAATGGTTCGGTACGTCAAGTTTGTCAAACCAGAACTCTGCAAACCTGCACAGGACTTCGCCTTTGCGTGGTATCTCTTGTACAAATTTGACGTCGTATGCAGAGACACGGTTTGAGAACCGAAACAAAAGATAGTCAGGCTCTCCATCCAGCTCGTCATAGATGTCCTTTACCTTTCCGCCTGAGAGAAACTTCAACTATTGTAATTTTTGCCGGCTTGATTTAACTATTGGTGGCTCGCGTCTGCCGGTGTGCGTCTGCCGGCACGACTACCAGCGTAGGCGAGAAATCCCAAAGGGGCAACCGTATTGCAGGCTGGTCCGTCCATCATCTCATGCTTTAGGCGCCCTCGTCATGTGTGTAGTGAGAGATAAAAATTAACAATCAGAAAACTCATTTCGTGGCTTCCAATGCCGGCTAGTAAGAGCGAATGTTTACTTTGTTTACTATGTATAACACGAATCTGTTTCAGTCAAGCGGCAAGTGCAGACAGGCAGCAGTCTAAAAACACGCATACCATAAGAGTAGTCATCCATACGTCAATGACATTGCTTTCTTAGACTGTCCGCATGGTTGTTGTCGTTATCGTTATCGTTGTCGTTGTTGTCGTTGCTTGCCTGTTAGTTTGGCACGACAGCGCTATAAACAGAACAACCACAAAAGTCACGCGGTATATTACCACCGGCAGCAAAGCGACATCTGTAGGCATCTTGCCTGCGCCTCAAAAGTCGTCAATACTAGTCTGTCCGAGTAGGTTTCTCTTCATCATCTTGCTGTGCGCAATCCACTCAGTTTCTAGAACTCCCGTAACTGAGGCGGCCCACTCTACTGCATCCCCAATACCATCCAGAATTACGGGACTTTTTCTCATGGCGGCCCTTACACCCTCCCGTACCTGCCACACCCCTACAGGCACCGCATATTCAGGCCTAATCTCCCTCAGAACCAGCACCCCTGCCTGTATGCCGCGCCCGTGCAAGTATTCAAGAACACCGAGCTTGGCAGCATGATACGCGCCCGCAGTCTCTGCAGGCTCGCGCCGCCTGCGTGCATCCTCGGCATCAGAACCAAACATGGTCCTTGTACTGTGTAAGTACGCGCCGGCCCCCACGCCTGAAGCAGTATGCCACGCCTCGACAAGCTCGTAGATCCACCGGTGTGGAAACAGCACAACTGCAAATACATTGTCAAGGTGCTCATGCCAAAATGCCCTACACGAATCCACCATGCCATACTCTAGTACATCATCTAGCAGGCGGGAGGATATGATAGAATCGGCCGCAGTAATGCTCCACTTTGTGGGAATAAGTCTGCGCCTTCTGCCCATCATGCCCATACTAAGGCATCTCTGGATCTTGGATATCTCCGTGCCGGCCCCATACAGGCTCATGACGGCATCAGAGGCGCCCAGATCCGAGTCGTAAAACACGCGTTCTATAGGCCTTATGGCTCCGGCGGTGTCGGCAAACCTAGCAGACAGGATGCTTCCCACAGGGCCAAACGGGGCGCAAGTACCGTCGTTCCCCCTGCCATTGATTGCCGCACCACGTATGGGGCCGTCAAATGTAAGATCAGAGTCAGACGGCCTTGAAGACATCGTCACCTCCTGGAGGCTCTCGACGTACCGCCCCTCTGGAGAGTCGGCACGCATCTGCCTGATGCCGCGCACCATGTTGAGCCGGAGCCGTACGATCTCATCTAGGGTCATACCACTCCACATCTCAGGACTATCAGAATGATCTGTGTCATCATGTACAAGCGATACCATAGGCCCCACGTATACCTCTGGATAGTTGTACGAGCCGACAAACACCGACGGTGGAGTGGTCCCGCTCAGATTCGTGATGCCGTGCAGGTCGATTCCCCTTTCGGCAAGGGTCTTGTACCATCCGGCCATGATAGCATCTCTTGCCTGCTGCGAGCCCGAGGGCATGCAGATGCTGGGCGGCCAGTGTAATTAAGTTCGTCTGCAACCGCACTGATATACATTCATAGTTCCATACCACCCCACATATCCAGATTCATGGCAGCCGACATGCGGCCTACTGCCTTGCAACACGAATGCTACAGTGATCCCTGCCCGAGCTGTCAAGTCCGCTCACGTCAAACTGTATGTTAGGACGGTCCTCCCTCATCTGTTCCATGGTCTTGTCTATCAGCATCAGACAAAGCTGCTTCTCGGCCGGAATCAGATCCACAAATGACCCCACATGCCGTGTCGGAACCACAAAGTAGATGTGTTCGGACTTGGACTGGCATATTGCATATGCCATGCGGTTGTCCAAAAATGAATCGTGCCGCCGGTTACAGAACCTGCATTTTGGATTTTTTGCATACTTTAACTGGTTGTGCCATAAAAGAAAATCCGTGTCGTCGCGGTCCCTCTTTTCCGTGTTGCACTTTCCACACAGGACTTGCATGTTCTCAGGAGTATTCTGCCCGCCCCGAGCTATCGGAATTATATGATCGACGTGAAGCAATGCCTCGGTGGATTTTGCACCGCACGCAACACATACACCTTTGGATTTTGCGAGTATGTCATACTTGATGCTTCCAAGACTGTGTCGTTCTTCAATTATACGCCTGTGCAGTATCCAACGTTCATCATTATCCGTAAACTGATGAAGTCTCAGATCGCACAGCTCCACAAGCTTGTCCTTCTGGTCCTGTGACAGGTCCTCGTCAATACGCAGGCTATACGACATGTCCTTCTTGTCATAATTGAGAACCTTTCTAGACTTGACGAGGGTCATGTGGGGCCACCTCTTTACAATTTTCTTGTAATATTCCAGATACGACAGATCCTTGTCGACAAAGCTTCGTGCAATATCCTCTACTGTGACCTTGCCGTCTTTGGATTCTAGAACGGCTTTGAGCATCAAGGGCTGGTAGACATGCGTCATGCGCATATCCTTGTGTATAAAGTTCTCCAGCGACTTATAGTCCATCAGCCCAACACATCCGTCAGTTATGGCCGTGCAAATGATAGTATTAATTTTATACGGCCTGTAGGACTGCAAGCAACCGTCCCACCGTGCATTGCAGTAGTTAATTAGGATTGGTTATGTAACACTTCGTGACTTTGAAGTTCTTACGTAGTGATATGCGGAAAAAATCGTTCCTAAAAAATTGAAAAATTCTAACACTTCGTGACTTGGAGTTTA
>RKRU01000054.1 GCA_007571225.1 Nitrosopumilaceae archaeon
GTTTATGTCTCCCACGCCTGAATAACCGATTCTAGGCACAAATTTGGCAAATTGTTTATGCTGGACGTAAACGGTTACCTTGGGATCAGCCATTCAGGCGTGAGGGGCCCAAACAGCTACTGGGTGCTTATAAAGGGGGTAACCTCTTTCCAGCCAATTGCGCTATTACTTAAATTGATTGATCATGTATTTCTCCTGTGCCAACTGATCACTGGCAAGCATGGTGTGAATTTATGTATATGATTCCTGCCGTATACTTAAATAAGCATAAATATCAAATATGAAAGAACAGGGGGATGTCAAGACTAGAGCTCGTCTGCATGGGTTACGCATGTGCGCCATACATGCATACCCACGACTCTATAGAGCTAAAGGAGTTGTGGCTGCAGTCTGACAACATAGACAGCATGTACTTTGTAACAGGAACATTCTCAAAGAATGTACAGGCATATTTTGACGACTCTGCCAACCACTACCTGCTAGCAAAGTTCAAGGACGGACGGCAGATATCGCGAGACATGGCCCGTCACAATCAAACAAAGAGGACATTTGTATTCAACGTGCAAGACGACATATTTGCGCGTGAGGTAGACGGAGAGACCAACTTTGTCTCCGTATATTATCTGGAATACAGCGACGATAGTGACGACAGGCAGGAGATAGCGTCCCTGCTGCTCAAACGGGAGAAGATAAGCAAGGCAAGTTTCGGATCCATGGAGATGTTCTCGCTTGTACCCTCAAAGTTTACTTTCCCATACGCCAATAATATGGTCATAATGGAGGTCACAAGTGAAAAGAGCCACCAGAGCGTCAACAAGTACTGCGAACAGACGCGGCGTGACGTTAATCGCAAGGGGTTGATCATGGCCAACATGATGAGCCTTTCAATTCTTGATCGGTTAAAGTAGCCACAGGGCCTGAGGCTGTGCAGTGTATGTGCATGTACCAAGATGGCCGGTCGGAAAGGGCTACTGGAACCGGCAGTCGTAGTAATAGTAGTGGTAATGGTAGTAGTAATGGTAGTAGTAGTAGTGTGGTGGTAGTGGTAGTAGTAACAATGGTGGTGGGGGAGATAGTGTGGTAGTAATGGTAGTAGCAACAGCAACCGATCCCCGCCATAACTACGACAAGCCCCAACACCACAACAGCAGAAATTGCAGTAAAAGCGCAAGATGTCTGTTCCCACAAACATGATGCATGATGGTTGTACAGATTACAGGCACTGTAAGTAGCGCATCAGACACGCCATAATCCGTGCTTTTCGTCAAATCACACCACCTCCAACTACCAAAATCACACCAGAGACATACGATCTTCAATGCGGCCCTTACCGCGTACAGTCGCATTAGGGATATAACCTCACGTGTATGCACCAAAGAGATGTGTTGTACATGTCGCATTACCCCAGACATTCTTCGTGCAATAATTCCAGACGGCATCTGGCCTGAAGACTTTGGAGCAGTGACGGGCATGGATGTACAGAGCGCCCGGAGAACCTTGGAAGGCCTATCAGCAGGCGGCATAGGAAGTATGACAGATGACATATGTTACTTTACCCAAGGCGACAGGCTGAAGGCAGCAGTATCCATGCTGGAGTCTGGAAGTACAGACATCTCGATCGACGAGATGGCCGCTATACTGGACTGGAGGGACTTTGAGGGGCTAGCTGCTGAGATCCTGTCTGCAAAGAACTTTGCAGTCATGAAGAACTTTAGGCTCAGAAACCCCGCAACCGAAATAGACGTAATAGGAATACGTATGGGCATTGCCATGCTGATCGACTGCAAACACTGGAAGCGCACGGCATCCTTAAAGACTGCAGTAGACAAACAGATAATCCGTACAAGACACTACGTCACAAAAACCCCCGGCGCAATAGCAGTGCCGGTTATAGTGACGCTGTACAAGCATGCGGTGGAGTTTATCAACAACGTTCCAATCGTGCCTATATCTGGATTCTCGTCCTTTGTAGACGAGTTCTATGGAAACTTGGACATGATGAAGACTATAAAAACAGACTCGTAATAAATAGAATAGTGCCGCCCACTGCAAAATACTTTGTAATGCGCAGTGCATTCTCCAGAGCTCTAGAATAGTCGTCAAATATTCCGCTGCCCATCACGCGCACCGCAGTCTCACTCTCCAGTATCTCAAACCTGGCCGCGGCGGTGTCGGCCTCTGCGGCAGCGGCAATCTTGGCAAACCATCCGGTAAGCCTCCCGTGCGGGGTCACTATGCCAAGCTGGTAGTAGCCGTTTCTATTTCTCACCTTTACCCGGGCGTAGTGTGTATCTGACGTACATATCTCTAGCATATCATAGCC
This sequence comes from Nitrosopumilaceae archaeon, assembly GCA_007571225.1. Lineage (GTDB taxonomy): Archaea > Thermoproteota > Nitrososphaeria > Nitrososphaerales > Nitrosopumilaceae > Nitrosopumilus. The sequence continues at coordinate 2,324 of RKRU01000054.1, forward strand.
GGTCTGAGCAAGCCCCGCCACAATACTCTCGCGTACGCCGTTCTCCATGTTGTTGGCATCGGCCCATCCAAGAAAGTACTTTCTACCGTTTATGCGCAGGCACACCACGCCTAGACCACCCATCCCGAGATCTTCTGCCCATATATTCATCCCGTCTGAGTTTGCATATCCAAGTTCAATCGGATGGCTCTTCTTTGTAACCAACGTGTCTAGACAGGACCTAGCGGCCCTTAGCATATCCTCTCCATTCCCGGCAGATATTGACGGCCCCATTGCATTGTGGCAGTCCACCACCATCACCTTCAGATAGTTCCTGTTTGTTGCATACCGTTCTATCTCGGTCTTGATGTAGCTGGGGACATCCTCCATTCCATGGGGCGAGAGCGACAGGAAGAGAAGCGGGCTCCGTCCAAAGAGCAGTCCGGTGACCCGGGCCCTGTTTACCTGAACCGTGACCGGTTCGGTGCAGTGCAGTCCCTCCTCCATTACACGACTCTCCTTTAGGCCCTCAAGATAGTTCCGTACCTCATTTCTTGACGGCAGATTGAGCGCGTGGTCCGAGACGCCGTGCAGTACCATAGCAGAAGAAGAGAGGTCTCGGTATATCAAATATGGAATGTTGCTTCCCCCCACAGGGTGATACGGTCCAGGGTGGATGTCAGGCAGCACCATGCGGAAGTCCGTACCCCCACCGCGCGGGGAGAATCTTATCTGTGAGGTCGACACGCGAGCCTCCCTTGAACGTTGTATCATTATCTGTTCGGCGTCTGCATAGTCGTCCACCTGTGACGCAAGATATGCCTGTATCGTCTTGTGCGTACTCTCCATGCCTGGCCTGCCTGCCGTATCTGTAAGGCGGGACCATACCGTGGCGATTATCATAAACGATATGCCGTATGCCAGTGCAACAGGATCGTTGAGTACGGCCGCCCAGTCATCCACAGGGACAAGCACCAAGAACATTGCAAGAGGCTGTACCATGGATATGGCCCATGCCCGCCTCAGCGTTACGCCAAGCGTGGTTGTGTATATGCCAATTCGGAAGCTTGCAAATAGGAATATGCCGAGCACTATAAAGAACGATGTCAACTCCTTTGTCAAAACTACGCTTGCCGCTAGACCTGCAAGAATAGATGCCAGCCACAGCAAATTTGCAAAGAGGGATGAGTGTAGTGACTTTGAGTACTCCTTCTTCCTTGTGAACCTCGTATCAAGCAGCTGCGTCAGAAACAGCACAGCCACGACTGCGAAAATGCCGTACAATACATGGCCCACACCGCCGTCGCTTGGTAGGTATACCAAGTTGATTGTTGCACCCATCGTGGCCGCTATTGCAAGTGACGCCATCAGGGAAAAGTAGTGCGAGGCAGGGTTCAGTAGGGTAAGCGAGAACCTGTTGTGTATGACAGAGACACCGTCATCATCATTATCATCATCAACATCATCATCACCATTATTGTCACCGCCATCATTGACGTTGTCGTCTGGCTTTCTGCTCATCTCTCGTTCACGGGGCCAGAAAGATCTCTATTGCCCAAGATACTGCAATAAGGCTGATCGGTATTGAAACTACTATGCGCGGATCTATCTTAAACCCCTTGGTCTCATCCTCAAAGAACCTCATAAGGCCGCCGCTTGATGCAGGCAGGGGTGCGGACTTTTTGCTGCTCATCTACCAAGGGATAAAAAATTTGAAATAAAAACTTTGTTTATACGGTCATGGCACGTATAGTACAGAAGATAGCATACACCGCCACCGCCACCGCCACCACGAGTGTGTAATACCTGAGGGTATGGGACGGCAAGGCACGGGACGCAAATTGGTATGTCCCTTCCACTTCTCTCCCTTCCCC
>RKRU01000177.1 GCA_007571225.1 Nitrosopumilaceae archaeon
TTTCCATATAAGACAACAAGGCTTTGATGAATATTAGATTAAAATACAACTAACGACTATCAATATAGTTGACCAGTAAAACTATAAAGTCACTTGTAAGTCTTGCAACAATTCCATTGATGTTGTCAGGGTTTACTCAATTTGCATTTTCTGAAGAACAAGTTGAGGTGTACGACGAAAATGCAGTTGAAGATGCATTAAGGTCAATGGATCCTTATGTTACTATTGACGAGAGGAAATTTGCAGAAATTCATTTGAAAGAGGCCAGAGAGAATGAGGTTAGTGATCAAGACATTCGTATAGTTATAGATTATGTAGCAATAATTAACCAAATTGCCGGGAAATATCAGAAAGATCCAGAGGGTGCCGAAATATCAAATATAGATAATAAAAAATTCTCAAAATTCTTTGAAAAAATAAAGACAAATGGTGGTGATAAATCTAGAGAGGTTCAAACCAACACACATCCAGATTATGAACAAACGGACACTCATGCGTGTGATGTTTGGGGTCCGCACGAACAACCTCCAAACACATTCAGCATCACTTATCCGACTAGAGTAGCTGCAATAGACAATCTTTCAAGTGGTTACCAACTGGTAGCTGATTATGCATCACATAATGAAGGTAATGACTACGCGGATTGGATTGAAGCTTATGGATGTGCCGATGGCGTGTTCCGATTACAATCAATAGTGTTCGAAACAAATCAAGGAGAGTGGCAATTTTCAGAACATCATTGGCCAAGTGAACCAAACCCAGAGATATTTGATTATGACTGGCCAGTTTGGTGGTGGGGGTTGTATGTCATTGGCTGGCATCATTAACTCTCCTTCTTTTTTCAAAAAAATTTTTTACGTTCATGCGGGCATAGCTGCTTTCCTCACTCTGGTCGGACCTATCTATTGGATTCTGGTCCCTGTTATCATATTTGATACTTCACCTTTACGTTGGGGCGGAGCAGTGGTTCAAAACTATACAATGATCGCTTTGTGGTTGATGTATGTTGCAGTCGTTGCACTACTCCCATTTACATTTACTCTTGTAAGACTAAAGCAGGCACGCCAAGACGCCCGCAAGTAACTCTCAATTATCTATTTTCTAGGTATAATATACCAAAAAACATGCAAAACTAATAAGCACTACGGAAGGCCGGTGGAAGACCACATGGAATGGTCCTGGCAACAATCTGTTTGAAAATGTAGACAGAATGAAGGCCGCCATGACAAAAATGCTCGAAAACGCGTAATGCGTAACCTTCAGAATGTACAGTTGTTCGACGAGGTAGAATGTCTAGTATGTAGCACATACACACATCCAACAGATATTGTACACGCCGCTTCCGAACCTGCATGTCCACAATCTACGCAGCCTCTAGATCACCCAATGCACCTCTCCCGATGCGGTTTTTCCCTTCCAACCACCACACAACCACCTCTGGGGCAAAATTTCGGTTTTTAGCGATAATATTCAGCTAGAATCACTACGTGACTGCTATCAACGTCGCAGCTCAAACACGGGCAACAGTAGCACGATGCGAGACTGCATGCCGTGCCCGGTAGCCTCACATCCATATGCCATGGACGCGCCAAGCTGCCTTTGCCGTAAGCTTCTCAAAACTTACGCGTATCCTAAAGTCCTCTCCCCTTTGCGGCGAATCTCGTCCCATCAGCCAGATGCCGTCGTCGGCATTGGGGTTGTACCTGTCCTGCAGCCGCCCCGACGGTATGCACGCAAGAGTGATGTTCTTGACATCATGGTGCCCATCATCCCGCTCCACGTATGAGAACTTCACCACTATCGTTACCACGTGTAGTGTCCTGTTTTTGCGCTTCAGCTCGGTATCCAGCTTCCCCCGCTCGTCCATGCTAGTGTCCTTCCTTCTGACTCGTACGCGCATGGACATCTGTGACATCTGCATGGTGGCAGTCCTATCCCCGTTATGTTTTTCCGCCTTTGCATCGACCATCAGGGCCACCGGAATGGCCTCCGGCAGGAATACAAATATGGCTTTCTTTACGTCTACCCTGCCGTAGAGCCGTTCCCTTATCTTAGACACGCCGAGTTCTTCTATGGCCTCGCGCATCGCATCCTCGGCTATGTCCTGCGGTTTGTCGTCCTCCTCTCTGAACATCTTTGTTATCTCATCCTTGTAGTTTTCGATTGCAGTCGTCACTATCGAGAAGGCGGTGCGTTCCACCCTTTCCAGAATGTCATCATCTAGCGGCACGTGTCCTCCCCCTTGCAATCCTTACATACTCGGAATTGGAGTCTATGCCCATCCAGTGGCGGCCGTTCCGTCTTGCCATGCACGTGGTCGTCCCCGTCCCGACAAAGGGATCAAGCACGACTCCGTTCTTGGGAGAAAACAGCCGGATTACGCGGCCTGCAAGCTCTTCTGGAAACTCGGCCTCGTGCCTGCGGTTCCTCCTCACAGACGGTATCTCCCACACGCCCCTTGAACCCCATTCGGACCACTCCCGATCCGTGAGACGGCTCCGGTCGTAGACTGTTATACCCGGATTCCAGAACACCAAGATGTGCTCGTATTCGTCCACAGCACGATACGAGCCAGAATGCCACTTGCTGCTCATCCATGCCGGATCCTTGTGCCATATCCGCTTGTCGTAAAGGTACATGCCAGCGTCTCCGGCCCATTGGCATACCATGTGGCTTGTAGGCATTATCCGGGTTCCTGCCTGTGACCTTCCCCCCCTGATGTTATTGTTCTCAAGCCTGCGCTGGATTGTCTGCTCGCTGCAACCCAACATTCTGGCCAGGCCGTTCCTGTCGAGGCCTGGGTTTGCGCGTCTTGCCTCCAATATCATGTCACGGGTTACGGCCACCCTCTTGCCTTCGATGTTGTCTGCCTGAAACCGGGGCATCTGTGGATCTGGAAAGCAAAGAATGTCGCCTATGTTGACTACCATGAAGCCGCCGGGCTTGAGGATTCTACTGTGCTGGCGTATGACATCTGCAATCAGTCGTTTCCATCCATCAAAGTCCATATGCCGCTCATACGTCTTGCCTACAAAGTACGGAGGTGACCAGAAGCTGAGATCCACGCCCTGATCCGGTATCTTCTCCCTCAACATGCAGATAACATCACCCTCGTAGATCTCATCCATGTCAGTGATTGCCTGCTTGTCGTATATAGATAGTATGAGCGGGGCAGTCTTGCCCAGAAAAATCCGTACAAAGGGCCGGAAAACAGTTGTCAGATGTTTGAACCGTTGAAGCTGCACGGCTGCAGTGTCGTATGCGGCGCTTGTGGATAGTTGTGAAGCACCACCATCATCAGACAGTTGAAGCTGCACGGCTGCAGTGTCGTATGCGGCACCCCGCATGGCATGCGCTGGGCGCCGTGATATAGGCACAGTATGTTGGATAGCATGCGCCGGGCGCCGTGATGCAGACACAGCAGCTCGTGACCATCAGAAGAGCATGCTGTGACAGACGGACGCTGCCAGAAGCGCGGTCTTATGGGCGCTCTCTTTTACGGCCCCGATCGTGGCCAGAACGCATGCTTCCCGGCCAGAGTCTGTTGTCTCTGATTACAGCTATGATTTTGCCAATAACTGGCATGACATAGTAGTATGACTTCACCTGCCCCGCACAGTACAAAAAGTCCATGGCTCCACACACAACACCCTACAGGAGGTTACCTTCCCCCCCCCCGTAACTATTTACATCCAGCATAAACAATTTGCCAAATTTGTGCCTAGAACCAGTCATTTAGGCGGGGGGGACGTAAACAGTTACGAACGAATATCATGAAACCCGCCAGCCCCCGTATTTTGGATAGAACCCCCACTGGAACGGTTTGATATGGTAGTTACAAGAGCAGGAAGTAACCTCTCTCCTGCGATCAGTTGATATTTTTACTGCATGAGACATAATGTGAGTAGAATGGATCTAGTGAACAGAATAATCATCCTAGTCTCCTTGCAGATCACCCTCATCATCACAAGCTTTTTGGTCATAGTATACTTTGAATCACAGACAAACCTAACTGGCAACATTGTGAACGTTGCGGGGAAAAACAGACTGCTTGCAAGCATGGTGCAAGTTGAGTTGAACCGGGCGCTGTTGCACAATCCTATCAGGACGGACGGCGTGTTTGACGCACTAGAAGACCTCAGGACAAACATATACTTTGTAAAGCATGG
>RKRU01000023.1 GCA_007571225.1 Nitrosopumilaceae archaeon
CCACGATCAACCATATTTTTGACAAAATCATTATCTGAGACTGGTTGGGACAGTATTCCAGTGAGAACCCTAGCCAGCCCCCGTATTCTGGACAGAACCTGTAAAATGATGTTACAAGACAAAACAATCACGCCATAACAGAATTTGGAAATGATTTTGACATGACAGTCGAAGGTTTAGTTATTTTTCTTCTAAGTGCCAAACTTGCTCAAAAAATTTTTAAGAAAAAAAGGAATAAAAATGATCCAAAATATGGATAGATATGAGGTACAAACTTGGCAAATTGTTTACGCTAGACGTAAACAGTTACTATTAAATGACCTATTTTAGGCACAAATTTAGCAGCAAATTGTTTACGCCGAACCCAAACTACTATATCTAGTCTATAACACATCAAACCTTTTCACCCATTTTGATCTATGTTGTGAGTGACAGTTACAGTTGATTTTATCTAGTCTATAACACATCAAACCTTTTCACCCATTGTGATGGCTGGTTTTACATGATGGGCCACATCTAAAGATCGACGGTCACACACATATTTTTCATCCATATTTCACATCTGTTGTTGCAAGTCTGGATACATACAACAATCTCACATCAAGAACAACAACATCATCATCATCATCATCTCAGGCCCACCAAAATGTGCAACTTGGAGAGAATATACTCACCCACAAAATTCAACATAAGAGCGAAGATTTTTTTAAGTATGAGGCGTCGGCCAAACCGATGCAGGATGATAACCCCGATGATGGTTTTGTCGTGACCCCGTGGAACATACAGGGCGAGATAGACTATGACAGACTGATTCAGAAGTTTGGCACGCAGAAGATGACGGATTCACTCCACTCAAGGATTACAAGAATTGCAGGCGAGGACCACTTTATGCTGCGCAGAGGAATATTCTTCTCACACAGGGACATGGACCGAATCCTTGACGAGTACGAAGATAAGGGCCGCAAATTCTTTCTGTATACAGGACGGGGCCCATCTGGACACACACACATAGGACACCTTGTACCATGGGTCTTTGCAAAATGGCTGCAGGACAGGTTTGGTGTTAAGATGTATTTTCAGCTTACTGACGATGAGAAATTTTATGCCAAGAGCGGCCTGAGTATGGAAGAGACACGCGGGTTTGCCCTAGAGAATGCGCTGGATTTCATTGCACTTGGTTTTAAGCCAGACAACACCAAAATCATAATCGATACCCGCGACATAAGTACGCTGTATCCGATTGCGGCGCGCGTGGCCAAACAGCTGAACTTTTCAAATACAAAGGCGGTTTTTGGATTTACCGGCGAGACAAATCTTGGGATGATATTTTATACGTCGCTACAGTCTGCCCCGTGCTTTTTGGAGGATGCCCCGGTATTGATCCCACTAGGCGTGGATCAGGACCCGCACTTCCGACTGACTCGTGACGTGGCGCCCAAGATTGGAAGGCCCAAGCCTGCACTGTTACACAACATAATGATACCCGCCCTTGAAGGAACGGGAGGCAAGATGTCCGCTTCATCCCAGAACGGTACCATATACACCACAGATGCCCCGAACCAAGTAAAGAAGAAGATCAATAAATACGCGTTTTCTGGAGGCCAGCCCGATATAGAGCAGCACCGAAGACTCGGAGGGAACCCCGATATTGATGTATCGTACCAGTATCTGCGGATCTTCTTTGAACCAGATGACTCGAAGCTAAGGGCCATACATGACGACTATAGGTCTGGAAGGATGCTGACCGGGGAGTTGAAGGCCATACTGATCGAACGAATAAACGAATTTCTACACGAGCACCAAGCACGCAGGGAGAAGGCCAGGGATCATCTGGAGGATTTCCTGCTGGACGGTGATACGCGGTGACAGGTGACGGGTTCTCTGGCGCGGACGGCCACGGCCACGGAGATGACGGTGCTACGTGGGACGCCCGTAGTGCGGGGAACGCTTGCAGTACAGGACATAAAGGTGCCTCTAGTTCCCCTACCACCGATGCAACCATAATCAGGGTCGTCATTGCATGTGAGGACAAGTACGAGGCCCAAAAACTTGCAAGCCTAATATTTGTCCGAAACTCCGGCTCAGATAGCGGCCTAGAGGATGTGGATCACACCTACATAAGGGAGGTCGTGAATCTGATCGGGAACGAGGTGGTGATATCTCTTATGGACGGCTCGTCGCACAGCATACTACTAAAGGATAACCAGGAAGCCGAGACGTTTGCAGACTTTGTCCAGTCTGCAAGGGAGAAGGTACACAGGCTTACTCATGCCGAAGCTCTCCAAGATGGAAGAGTGATAATTGTAAAGCAATAGGTCCTAATGGAAGAACAACACGTAAAGTCCTACTACTCCCACCATGGCAATCAGGGATAGCCCAAGTGCCTTGGTGTCCGAATCCATAAACTACCGATTTAAGCGGGATAATTAAAGATTGGCTGCCGGATAGCCGCATGCAGTCAGACGGGCCTACAGTCAGACAAGGGACTTGTCCAACTCCGTGCCAATCATCTCCTGCAGGCGCAAAAAGTAGAGCTGTGTAGTCTCTGGCATTGCATCGAGATTGTTGTTCATTGCAATTACAAAGTACTTGACTGCTCGTTTTGATATGTCAAGCTCAAACTTCATTGGCAACATCGGATTCTGTCGTACGTTTATCTTATCTTGGAGCCATGGCGGGGCCATGTCCCTGGCCTCTTCAATTATCTTGTCATACCATAATGCTAGGTTCTCCGGCAAAAGCCCGTCCCTGAGACGCCCCACATCAGCCTCAAACTGGCGCATCATACGTCTTACTAGCACCATACCATTACATGAAATAATAATGATTTAACAATTCGTCTGCGGCCTCGTCTGCCCCCCGCCTGATTGTATGATGTCTCCCTCCTGGTCCACTTCTGAGTTGTGGATGCGGCTGGTTGATATGCGCACCCCATCCTCTGCCATCACCATTGGAACCACAACCACCTCCACGGGGGGCAGACCCCTTTCGGCTCGTATCTCGTTGAGTCTCTGTCCCTTTGGAGCGGTCTCCTCGCTTGCAACTAGGGCTTGTACTGCATTCTTGTCCTTTCTGCCCAAAACTGCAGGCCCAAAGTCGTCATCAAGCCGGGATATACAGAACAAGGATGAGGGAAATGTCTCATGCAAAAACAGGGTCAAGTTTGCAAGCCTTTTACGATAGTCGTTCTGAGGGGACTTTTTCATGCGGGCCGCGAGCGCATCGCCGGTAAGTCCTATGATTACCACATCTGACATCTCGAATGCCTTCTCCAACAAGCGTCTGTGGCCTTTGTGAATTATGTCAAACGTTCCTCCGGTGGCCGTTACGGCGTACCGCTTCGCTGACATCAACAATGTACGCATGTTCAGGATAAAGAATCTTGTGACACTAATTGTAATCGCTCTTATGTTGAATTTTGTAGGTAGTATTTTCTCTACAAGTCGCACATTTCTGGGGACATAAGATGATGATGTGTTCTTGATGTGAAGCTGTTGTATGGTGCGGGTTGTAGCAGACGCAGACAACCCCGCAGCGCACTAGATCGAACATCCTAGGCAAGCCACCATGGCATTCTCATACGCTGTATGGGACACGGCCATACAGATGTCGGGCCGTATCACAACTACGAGCCCGGCCATCTAGGCGCAAGTGGAGGCATGTGGATCTGTGAAACGCATCGCCGCATCAGAAGGCGCGGGCAGGGAGCTTGCCGACACGCAAAAGGCGTAGAACCGGCTGATATTGCGCAAAGGGGCGCTAGCGAGGTATGCCGCATACGGAACCGGAAAATCCAGATGCATGCAGACGTGTCCGGAAACGGGCAGGGTCGGTACGGCGCCACGAGCTCCACTGCATGCTGATCGGCCGGCTTTAGACACTCGTTTAGGTAGGATGATTGTAGTTAGTAGGAAAAAAGAAGTGGGATTGGGAAAAACAGTCCCGTACTGTCAATGTATAACTGATCTTTGCTAACCCCGGCAGATGTTGGGTTTCGGGCCGGAATCAGTCGGGCTGCTAGCAGGTTGTGTCATAACGTCAGTTAGGCATATGTTAGTCAGTGTTCCGTTGGCGTCTGCTATTCCGTGTATGCCAAATGATGCTACAGTATCCACCGTGTCGTCACCTAGTACGCGAACGGGT
>RKRU01000178.1 GCA_007571225.1 Nitrosopumilaceae archaeon
GTTGCAATCAAACTTTTTTTAGCCGAACCGGCAACCATCGCCGATGGAGCTGGACGACATACTCAAATCGCTTGAGTCTGGAAAGATTACTGCAGCAGATGCACGGCGGTTCTTGTCACTGCATGCAGTAGAAGAGATAGAGGACTTTGCAAAGCTTGACATAGATAGAAAGATGCGGACGGGCGTTCCAGAGGTCATACTGGCAGAAACCAAAACAACTGACGAGATAAAGAGAATAATCGGGCGCGTATTGGAAAAGACAGGACTGGTTCTAGTGTCTCGAATACGGGAGAACGACTACGACGAGATTGTATCATATTCGAACGGAATTGGAGCCACCACAAGTACTGGACGAAACTCGTCTACCATACTAGTTGTCACCAAGCCTGTCAAATTACATGATTCGGTGGTGGGCATACTTGCAGCCGGAACCTCCGATGTGGGTGTGGCAGAAGAAGCCCGGCTGGTCTGCGAGGCGATGGGATGTAGATGCATCACGGGCTATGATGTGGGCGTTGCAGGACTACAGCGCGTCTTTCCTATTTTGAAGCGTATAATTGCCGCAGATGCGGGATGCGTGGTTGTAGTTGCCGGTATGGAGGGAGCCCTTGCCACGTTGGTCTCATCTTTGGTGGATATTCCAGTCATAGGGGTGCCGACATCGGTGGGGTATGGATTTGGCCAGAAAGGTGTGGCTGCCTTGGCCTCCATGTTGCAGAGCTGCGCCCTAGGAATGGCCGTAGTTAACATAGACAACGGTATTGCTGCTGGGAGCGTGGCGGCAAAGATTGCAAGCAGGGCACGCACTTCCCAGAACGGCCGGGGGGATCTGCCTGATGAGCCGGGCGGCTGTGGGGACTGAATAGATGCGTGTCTTTTACCCCATTCACGCCACATGTACACCGTGTGACGGATTGTACGGGACGGGCGTGGCGGACCGGCCGGCCGTACTGCGGCCACAATTCAGTCAACCGGCCAGATGCGCGTGCCACATGTTATGTCTGCCTAGTTGACTGTCCTGCCACATCCTGGCCGTGGCGTGCTCTATCTAGTTCTGCCGGTCCAGACGGGAGTCCGTCTTCTGTCTGCTAGGCCGTGCACGGGGTGGTTTTTGTACATGTGAAGATTACGATGCGTCGGGGCAGTATTTTTTGGTCCATACACTGCGCACTCAAAGCGGTTTTCGTACATGTGAAGATTACGATGCGTCGGAGCACAACACATGCGACTGGTGGCTGCGCACGGCACATGCGACTGGTGGCTGCGCACGGCACATGCGACTGGTGGCTGCGCACAGATAGGCCCGAATGCGGCAGCTATTGATAAAAAACAGAGAACAGAACTACAGGTTGCCTGTCTTTATATCCTCTAGACATTTTATGATGTCTTCTTTGGATATTGGAATCGGGTTGGGGTCAAGGTGTCCCCTGTCGGTCATTACAACATCTGCCGCCTCGGAGAGATCGGCCTTTAGGTCAAGCTTCTCAAATCCAAGCTTGGCAACTATCTCCTTGAAGCGGTCGTAAAAGATCGAGTTGTTGTGCTTGTGTGCGACTGTGGTACATGAGGATAATGAGTAGCCGTGCGGCACACCCTCATTTGAGAATACATACGAAAGGGCATGTCCAAGCGTGGTGGAACAATTGCCAAATCCTATTCCGGATATCATGGAACCGTATGGATAATCTTCTGTATTATCATTCATGATGGCAGTGTACAGCTTTTCAAAGGCCTCCTTGCACATGGAACGCGTAAAGTTGTTTCCAAGCTTACTATCGTATCCTTCTGTGGCCTGTGCGCACGCATCACATATGGAGTTCTTTATGACCTGCTCGGGTGTCCCGTCCATAAAGTAAGAGTCCACTACAGCCATGTCGGCAAGGAACCTGTCCTCACGAAGCAGCTTCTTCTTACCGTCAAATTTTAACACGCAGTATGTTGTCATCTCGGCACCTGTACCAAACGTGGTGGGGATCAGTATCTTCTCCTTTCCCATCTCGGGTGCGGCATACTTTACTACATCCATGGAACTGCCACCGCCTAGTCCTATCAGGATAGACGGATCGCGGTCCCTGAACTCGGAGATTACGGCATTCACGTCATCAATGGACGGCTCAGGCGTCACCTTGTCATATAGCATGTAGTCTTTGATGCCCATCTTTGCTATCCATTTGTCGGACAGCTCAGGCGGAACCGTAGTCACTATGAGGGCGTTTCTGGGATACTCTGTACTACTCAGCGCGTCTTTGCCAAAATTAATGATCTTCGGCATTCGTACGGTGTGCATAAATGGCAGTCGGGGCTATTATTATTATACCTTGCATTCCCCCAACACATCCATCATAAACAGGGACGAGATCATAGGTGCGGATCCTAAAAAAATGGACTGCATCGAGATACTAGAGGCAGGACTGCGCAGGGCCGATCCGCTGTTATTCATGCCCACATACGTAAAGCCAAATGCTATAGTGCCGCCCGGGGCGCCGGCAGTAGAGTTTGCCGATTACACATCCATACATACGGTGTCCTTTGGCAAGGCAGCAGACTCTATGGCCCGGGCATTTAACAACATAGTACCCCAGGTGGAGAGCGGGATCATTGTAATGCCTAAGGGGTACAGATCCAAAGTCAGGAGTCGAAAATTTCGCATATTTAACACGGGGCATCCAGTACCAGACAGGGCAAGTACGAAGGCGGCAAGGGAGGTTGTCAAATTTCTGCAGAATCGGAGACCGGGTGATCTCGTGGTGTTTCTGGTGTCAGGCGGGGGATCGTCGTTGCTTGCATTGCCTGCCGGGATAACGCTGGACGATAAGGTCCACGTTACTGGCATGCTACTCAAGTCGGGCGCCTCGATTGCCGAGATCAACTGTGTCAGAAAGCAGCTGTCAAGAATAAAGGGTGGCAGACTGCTCAGACATATGAGGTGCAGCGGCATCGGACTCTTGGTATCTGATGTGGAGGGAGATGACATCTCCACCATAGCATCGGGCACCACGCATACGGAAAATTCCACTACAAGACGAGATGCGCTTGATGTACTGGAAAAGTACAACCTTGTCAGGAGGGCCGGGCGTTCTGTCATAGATGCACTGGGCAGGACAGATGCGTACTCTGACGACATGGTGACAACGGCGGTGATGAAAAAGAAGGAGGAAGAGAAGGCGCCTGTCCCTGAGCATGGCGCCGGTACGCGTAATGGCCGTCGTACCAGTAATCGTACTTTTGCACCCAGCCGCATGATTGGAAACTACATCATAGCAAGAAATACAGACTGTTTGGATGCAATGGGGGAGGCTGCGCGGGGGCTGGGATATGGCATATCAGACAATATCCCCGTACAAACCTTTTGCGACATAAAGGATGCTGCAGAGACAATATACGGCATGATACCTGTAGATACCAAAAAATGTCTCATATTCGGCGGTGAGAATACCGTAAAGGTGCTGGGACGGGGCACGGGGGGCCGTAACCACGAGATGGTGCTGCGGCTGCTCAAAAAGTGTCAGAACAAAGAACCCCAGAAGATTACAATTGCATCCATGGGAACCGACGGCATAGACGGAAACACCGTCCATGCAGGCGCCATAACGTCAAACATGAGAGTAGATGTCGGCATATTGAACGATGTCATAAAAAACAGTGATTCTGGTGGATTCTTTGAGGGGAACAAGAAGGGCCGGGGCGGGGGCGTGGTTGTCGCCCCGTCGTGCATCCATACGGGCCCTACACACACCAATCTGCTGGATATCGGCGTGATACTGACATGATGGGAATTACATACAAAAGTTCAAAGCTGTACGATAACCCAATTCTTCTGAAAATTTGATGGTGTGAAGGTGGCGTGGCATGATATGAATGGGGGTTCTATCCAAAATATAGCGGCTGGCTGGTCTCAGACAAGCACTGATCAGTCTCAGACAATATCACTTCCCATGCTGTGTCCCCTTTACACTATCAAATTCTCAGAAGAATTGGGTTATCGTACAGCTTTGAACTTTTATATGTAATTCCCGACATGATGATTGGTGCGGACCCATTAAAAGTGGGACAACTCAATTTCGTATACCTTTTGAGCAAGGAGGCCGGTGACATAGCATGAGCAAGAACAAAAGATGGAGTGAC
>RKRU01000099.1 GCA_007571225.1 Nitrosopumilaceae archaeon
CTGAGAGCGGGCAAGTTCCGCCTGAGAGCGGGCAAGTTCATCCTGTAGTGTCTGGACCGTCATGTTTACCATGCTTCATTATAGACTTGTACGGTTAATGCCCCCATACGCCAAAAATTGTTTACTATTTACTCAATCATGCTAGACCTAAACAGTTACGACATAACGGTTACCTGTACAGGGCGGATCACTTTTGGTTTTTATTACCTGATATGCTGCATTCGTTGTGAAGATCACGGTAGGCCATACGCCTGACTCTGACGACGCGTTTATGTTTTATGGCATGCTTGCAGGCGGAATGCCGTCCCACGGGTTTGAGGTGGAACACGTGGTGGAGGGCATAGAGGAGCTCAACAAAAAAGCAATATCTCCGAAACTAGACGTAACCGCAGTTTCGGTACACGCATGCGCATACATTCCCGGATATACCATACTGCGCAGCGGTGGGAGCTTTGGACTGGGATATGGTCCTATAGTTGTAGCAGGGCAGGAGATGGATATCGACGGGCTCAGGCGCGCCAAGATAGCCATCCCAGGAAAGATGACGTCTGCGTTCCTACTGCTTCAGATCATGATTGGAAGGTTCGAGCACGTCGAGATGGAGTTCAGCCGGATACCGGAGGCAGTCCATTCTGGCGCAGTCGATGCGGGGGTGGTCATACACGAGACGCAGCTCTCGTATCTCGACGAGGGCGTCAGAAAGATATTTGATCTTGGCGAGTGGTGGGATCAGACGACTGGGGGACTACCGGTCCCGTTGGGAGTCAACGTCATGCGTACTGGCCTTGGGGACAGCGTGATATCTGAGTTTGATCGATACCTGCGTGATTCCATCGAGTATGGACTTCGAAACAGCACAGATGCCATCGAATATGCAATGCAGTATTCGCGGGGAAAGTCGAGGGAGATGATCGAACGGTTTGTTCGCATGTACGTCAACGAGAATACCGTGGATATGGGGGATGCAGGCGAGGAGTCGATCAGGACGCTCTTCAAACTGGCATCAGACAAGGGACTGATGGACGGCTTTTCGCCCCGAATTGCAGGCGCCGCCTGAACGTATGATCTTACCCTGCTTGACACATAAAAAACAACGACTGTAAATGCGACCTCGTACAGTACGATATGGGTTTTTCAGCCGCATTTGAATGCATGTGACAGAGTTGCCGGTCCCTGTGGAGCAGAAAGTCACACACCCGAATAGGAAAAATGCTAATAATGCCAAGGAGGCCATCATGAACATGGGATTGCTCATCGACGCCAAGATTCTTGCCGGGGGAATTGCCATGCTGGCAGTGGGAATCACACTCACCGCGCTCTTTAGCGCGGCGATGCCAGTGGGACAGACTGGAATGACCGACGAGGAGGCGCTAGACCTCTTGCTTGCGCAGCAGGAGATCCACGATTACAATACTCTGTCTGGTATACTGATTGCAATAGGATTTTTGCTTGTACTGATAAGCTTTGGGGCCAGGGCTAGAAGGAGACGCGGCGCAGCAGGAAGGGACAGGAAGACTGAGACCCGAGATGAGGGAGGCCTCTCAAGGACGTAGCGTGCGGGCCAGACAACCTTTAATCCCAAACCTCCGTCACCCCCATATGATACACGCTGAGATCAGTATCTATCCGATGGCGACGCGTACTACTAGCGTCAGCTTTTACATCGCAAAGGCACTTGAATCCATACGCGGCATAGATGACGTGCGGTACTATCTTACGGCCATGGGTACCATCTTGGAGTCCGACTGCATCGACAGGATAAACGAGGCCGTTGCCAAAATGATCGAGGTAGTCCACAACCTAGGAATTGCCCGAGTGGAGGCCGTAGTCAAGATCGACTCGAGGCGCGACAGGGATGGCAGCATGGAGGATAAGATCGCCTCGGTAATGAGATACGTCGACGCAGACTGAATCTGACTTGGCATCTACAGGCGCCGTATCGTACCAAAGTGCGTGTTTCGCTGTACGGGACTCCTACCAATCTCGCGTGCCATGTCGGCCAGATCGTCTATGGACGATGCAGTCGGCTTGCCTGCCGCGCGGTATATCTCTTCTGAGAATGCTGTACCGACTAGATCGTTTCCGCCGTTGCAGAGCGCCACTTGGGCGAGCTTCCTACCGTATGCTACCCAGTATACTGATATGTTGTTCAGGACGCCCACTAGCATGAGCCTTGAGAGCGCCATGACGCGCAGGTCGTACAGCGAGGAGCACTCGTGGCTTACAAGCCCGTCTTGTTCAAGCTCGGTATTCTCCAGACTGAACTTTAGCGGTATGAGTGTGAGGAACCCGCCGGTCCTCTTCTGCAGTTCACGTATCTTGATCAGATGGTCTATTATGTGCTCGGGACTTTCTATGTGGCCATAAAGCATGGTGACGTTGCTTTTGATCTCCATGTTGTGTGCCTGTTCGATCACGTCAAGCCACTCCTGTCCTGTACACTTGCCCCTGACTATTCTTTTGCGTATGTCTGGATGAAAGAGCTCCGCCCCCCCGCCGGGCATTGAGTCGAGTCCTGCACTCTTCAGTCTTGAGAGTATCTCGGCAGTGGAGTTCTTTGTAAGCTTTGAGAGGTAGAATATCTCCGCTGCGGTAAGCGCCTTTACGTTGAGGTCCGGATGGCCCTTCTTGATAGTCCTTATCATGTCCTCATAGTACTCAAGCGGCAGGTCCGGATGAAACCCGCCTACGATGTGTACCTCAGTTGCGCCCATACGCTTTGCGGTTCCGACGCGCGCCTCGATCTCGTCGGGCGTCAAGGTGTATGCATCTTCGTCACCCTTCTTTCTATAAAATGCGCACATCTGGCAGCTGGCAGCACAGACGTTTGTATAGTTCATGTAGTATGATGCGGCAAACGATACCGTATCTCCTGACCATTTTCTTCTTGCCGCATCGGCCGCCGCCCCTAGCATGTGTAGATTCACGTTCTTCATCAGTTCAAGGCCGTCGTCGTAGTCGAGCTCTTCGCCTGCCATGGCCTTCTCTAGCGCGGGCGAGCTTCCTATAATCTGCTCTAGCATATGTTTTGCATTGCCATGTATGATATATGCCTTGAGCGGCATCCACTTACAGGTTACCTCCCGTTACAAGTTACCTCCTCCCCACACAACCATAAAGATTAGGCGTAAGCAATCCGCCGAATTTGTGTCTAGGATTAGTCATTCAGGCGTGAGGGACTCAAACAGCTACAAGTTTGTTGCATAACCCTGCCTAGCATAGACTTGGTTGCTGGCTTGGCCAAGAAATGCTGGGTTGGAGCTGCCCAACCCTTTATTGATCACTATTATACAACAAGGTTACATCTACTAGGTGCTTATAAGAGAGGTAACCTGTAAATATTCACATTGCTGGATGTGGGCGTACTATTTACTCTGTAGATGGGTTTGTACATCCTGTAAAGCACAAACGATGACTGTAAAAAGACCTGCCTGGCTGTGCATTAAATGTGTCTTTTGGTTGTGTGTGTGACAGGGATGCCTGATCCTTGCAGGTGGGGTTATGTCAAGTACACCTCAAAATATTTTTGAGTAGGACCCAATATACAATATGTGTACATATGGCCCTGCACACATACGGACCTCCACCAAAAACAGATATTATCTGCGTGACACCTTCTGTGGTATGGTACTTCCGCTTGTTGATGAGGCCAAGCCCAAATGTTACATGTGTCATGGTATGTTTGATGATCTGAAGGCACTCCGTAAACACCAAGAGGCCGCAGACTGTGGATCGACAGAACTGGCCGGCGTGCTACGGAGCCGCGAGCCCGCTCCGGGGGATGTTACCGTATTTTAGAGTCGGCAGCGGCCGGTTGACGGAGCCGTGGGCCCTTCATGCGTGTTGTCGGGCCGTTTTTGCCATGTGTGCGGCGCGTTCTACGTATTGCGCAGATGGACTCGTGACGTGGGTTTTGGATGCGCACTATGAGTGCAGACTGACTATATGGCCGTGTAATGACCTCACGTAACCTAGTTCATGCCGTGGCTGGACTGCACGTGCCGTTGTGGTATCCGTGGATCTTTTTGGCCATACGTGTATGGGGCAGCAGTTGGCCTTCTGCGGTGACAGTTCTGCCATGCATGTCAGGCCGTCAATTGCATGACTCAAATGTGGATATCTGCTTGCGCGCCTCGGCAATCCTGGCCCTGTCTTCCCTAGCCGTGGCCATGTCGCCCACTAGACTTACAAAATATTCGGATCCCGTATCCTCGGCCTTGCCTATGTCGGCATCATAGCACACAAGTGCTTTGTCCATGAACGGGACATCGCATGCAAGTCCGGCCATAAGTCTGTCGTCGGCAAGGCCGTCGTATATGCGTTCTATCGTGTCGTCTATTGTAGGGATGGTCTTTCTTGCCTGTTGATCGAGAATGGATGCAAACATGGCTGCAGAGTTCCGCAGTTCTGGGCTTCTTCCTATGGTCCTCAACCGTTTCTTGTAGTGTAGGAGGGACTTTATGAGTATCTCATAACCGCCTTCCCATTTTACATATGTTGCCCCCAGCCAGATCCTATTGTTGTTCATATCCATTCTATGTATGGAGGTATAATATGTTGATTCGCTTTGCTCTGGCGTGGCATGCGGCCTTGCGTGGTCTGGGGCGTGTTCTCTTGGGCATGACTTCCCCTGTCCTTATATGGATCTGACAACCCTGTCATATGCACTTAAACACGACTGAAAAACCCATACTGCACTACTAAAAAGGTCATTTTTACAGCCATTTTTTGTACTAGACAGGGCAGGTGAAGCCATACCTGTGGCATGCGGGATAGTAACCGGCCAAATCAATCCGAACAGATGTTTGGGACGGGCGTAAGCAATATACTAAATTTGTATTTGAAATCAACGTTTCGCTATTGGAGAATGCCGACCACTCACGTGACTTGGTGGTCACTCATACCTTGACTAGTTATGCGAGATCCGTATTCTGAGTGTGGCAGATGACGGTGTCTGCATCCGTGCTGGCTTGCGGTGTATGCGGGCCTGACTACTCAGTGTATCGATTTCGACCGGAACCAAACACCGTTCCTTTCCGTACATGTGTCTGCCGACAGGGCCGCATGCAGATGCACATGTCGTTTGTACTATGTGTAGTGTGTATGTATGCCACTGCTACAGGCCAGTCAGTCGGGGGTGGTCATACAGTTCTATTCATTCTAATTCACATCATCATTATCATACTCCAACTCACATGGTTGCCTGTTTGCTGTAATCTGCTGCGTGTGGCTATTCACTGATCGGCACTCTCTTTCCCATCAGCGCCAGTAGTATTCCAGCCATGATCACTCCAATACCGGCCAGTCCGACGAACGTGCCTGCATGTTTTAAGACAAGTCCGTCGTCCACGTTTGTATCTACAGCATAAAACATCATCAGTCCTGCCAGAAACATGGAAATCCCGGTAATTACAATGGCAGTCGAGTCATTCACGAATCGAGTATGCGATTATGAGTATTAACCATATGGATTTAGTTTTGGGATGATCTAGCTTATATGTCCCAAGATTTTTCTCAGAATGATGTCAAAGACGACAAAGAAGCCGGATCTTCGTGTAATCGTGGAGGGCATTCTGGACTTGGACCCAAAAATGAGATTTGCCGCCATAATCAACTTGCAAGGTGACATCCGCGAGGCAATAATGAAGACTGGCAAGACCAACCTTAAATCACAGAAAGAGGAGGAGCATTTTTGCAAACAGGTCTCACAGAGGAGGAACATGCGCAAAGAGTTCGACAAGTCCCTAGGTAAGGTTACCTATGTACATGTGGAGCGTGAAAAGGTGTCCCAGTTGGTAATCTATACGCGCCGCAACACCATCTACTTTACGATGGAGACCGACGTACCGGTAGATGCCAAGATCCAGCTTATGCAAAAGGTAAAAGAACTTACCAGTGTCATCTAGTGTGGAAGGCATTTGACTGTTAATTGACAGTAACACATCTGTATAATTCGTAGCGGCATAACTGTTTACGTCCAGTGCAAGCAATTTGCCAAATTTGTGCCTAGAATCGGTCATTCTGGCGTGAGACGTAAACGATTACATTAGATACCTGTATTGGAAGTTGCATGGTATCCGTAAAGCAGCCGAACATATCTGATAATCACATTACCAAAGCATGTTGTTAATTATATAATTATTTAAATTTGGAGTGAGAGGGAACTCTTGTGAATGATTCTGTTCTTTATTACATTGTTCATACACAACATGTGGGTAAGAGCGCGCCGACAACAGGAGTGTGAATCTAAAACGGATTACAATTGCAATGATGATGATGATGTTAATAATGTCGATGTTTCAATTAACTTTACTTGATCCTCGTGGTCTGGACCGCCGCTATAATCAGGCCTTTTTGTTGTTTAAACACATTTCCAATTACTGGATTCTGATGTATGTTTTTATACGAAGCAGGCGTAAACGTTTTGAAATGTGGGTTGTCGTGGCGGCTGCAGCGGTGGCCGCGATAGTTTTACTGTCAGCATCTTCTATGGCCCATGCCGAGGTTCCGTCATGGGTCAAGAACAACGCTGGATGGTGGGCTGACGGGTCCATCTCAGAATCGGATTTCCTCTCTGGAATTTCATATTTGATCGGCGCGGGGATAATATCAGTTCCACCAACCGAGTCATCCGAGGCGCCGCCTGCCCATGCCGAGGTTCCGTCATGGGTCAAGAACAACGCTGGATGGTGGGCTGATGGGGCCATCTCAGACGATGATTTTCTAAACGGGATACAGTACCTGATCTCGGTAGGATTGATTACAGTAGTGTCTGTTGATGCACCCGGAACAGAGTCCGTACCAGAACTATACGATCCAGAACTGGCGGCATTGGAGGCCGATCTTGAGGCGTGTGCGGATATTACAAAGGCATACAAGAGGATAGACTGTGAAAAGCCGGTAAAGCATGCCATAACCGTCTACCATTACAAGCTTGATGCTGAAAGGTTTGTTCTTGGACCGATCACATACTATTGGAAGGGGATAGGCTCTGACGGCAACAATTTTGAGATTACATCAAGTGGGCAGCCCTTGTTGTACATACGGATGCTGGCCGAAAACACCAGCCCCGACGTTACGGCGTTGAACTGTACCAGTCCGTCATTATGTAGCTATGACTTGTGGGATGGTTCCAAGTCTTACCGATACTCCAGTACGGATTTCACAAGCGGACAGATTGTAATCAATCCCGGGGATTCGCGGGAATTCAACATATTGTTTGGTCCAAACATAGGGTATGGAGGCACCCAGCTGGAGTATGATCCCTCCAAGACCTATGAGTTTAGAATCAATGAAAACTTTGGAAGCGCCAGCATACCAATCCCGCTGAGCTGACTGCGTATTCTGTTCATCGTACTGCTATGTGTGTGGCAGCAGTTGCTTTTGCCCGCTTGCGGGTAGATCCAGATGTGTGTGGTGTGCCGTGACTTGCAGACATCCTGCAGTTCTGTGTGGATGTGGCCCAACACGTATGTCTCAGCAGTG
The DNA here is from genome assembly GCA_007571225.1 of Nitrosopumilaceae archaeon. Taxonomy (GTDB): domain Archaea; phylum Thermoproteota; class Nitrososphaeria; order Nitrososphaerales; family Nitrosopumilaceae; genus Nitrosopumilus. The sequence goes on from RKRU01000099.1 coordinate 7,486, forward strand.
ATAAATATAACCCGCACGAACACCTGATTATGAAGGTTCTTGTAGATGAGAACATCGATGGGTGGGATATCAGACTCCAGGCGCGCGGGTTTGACGCGTTCAGTGTTAAAAAACTGATAATCAATGGCGAAAGACTGACATCTGACTTTTCGGTGCTGAACTATGCCCGAAACAACGACATGGTACTCATCACAAAGGACAAGGAATGCATTCGTGGATGTGTTGAAAACTACATAAAATGTGTCGGACTAGACGACGAGTCCATGTTTGAGCTTGCCACGGGCGCGCTTGTGAAGCTCCAGAATGAGGACGACTTGTCTGTCCGTGCCGATGATGGCGGTAGGTCATAGTAGTTCACACCAGCGAGTCCAGATCGTGCATCCTCTCCATGGGATCGGCAAGCAGGTTCCTTCTGATCAGTATGGGAATATTGTACATGGTTGCAAGCGTGATTGCATCTGACGCCCTGTAATTGCGCAAGACAATATCTTTTCTACCGGTAAGGTACAGGCTGGCACGCAGTACCTGGCCGCTCTCATAAACCTTGGCCTTTACCAGTACGAGTTCGTTCTCCTCACAGATCTCCGACACCATGCCATAGATGGATGGGGGCGCGGCGGGTTCACAGTTGTCTTCGGCCATGCTTGCAATGTAGCGGGCGACTTCTCCTGAGAACGCCCGCATATGGAACTCCTTACCGTCGTCGGATTTTAGAACGGCCACACCCTCCATGGCATAAGGATCTACAAACCCTACGTACTCTACCCTCACGGATTCATAGTCGGGTTCTTGGGCCTGGGAGATATCCATGTCAAATGAATGTGGTGTATTGTATGTTATAAAGAGTCTCTCAAAACTCAGTAGTTAGAAATGTGTTTTTCAATATGCATGTGCAATTTGTAACTTTACATCCGGCGTAAATAATTTACCAAATTTGTGCCCAGAATCGGTCATTCCAGCGTGGGAGACGCAAACAGTTACTGTGATTTAGAGATGATAGTAATTGTCCAACCAAACGATCCAGACTTGCTGATTCCAGACTTGCTGGTCCTATACATGACATGCTCCACCTGCCCCTGTTTGCGGCAGCAACTACAAGGACGGTCACGTCTCCGGCCCCCTTATGACCGTTGTATCGTCTAGTCTCGTCCTGCCGTTGCATCCTTTCTGCCTGCCTGCCTGCTATTGCCATGCCTAGAGCAGTCTGATCAACAGGCCATGTCGCCTACAAAACCCATAATCTGCAAGTCCTTCCCCACTTCGGCAAAAAACCGGACAATGCTCGTGCGTTCTATAACTTAATTTACTTACGTGGCCCAAGCCGGTAACATGTCGACTGACGATGCCGCACTTGCCACAAAGTACGTCCTTGCCAAGAACGTCAAGTCCTACATGACAAGGAATACAATAGTAATGCACCAAGACGATCTGACCCGGGTTGCGGCTACAAGAATGAACCGCGAGAATGCCGATATGGTGGTAGTCTGCGACGACGACAAGAGACTGGCCGGCGTGGTCACTGACACTGACATACTCGATAAGGTCAGCGATGTACACGTCTATGCGGAGGCCACCATGTTAAAAGATTTGATGACTTCGCCTGTAATTGACGTAAAGGAGAGCTCAACGGTGGGCGAGGCCCTGCTTATAATGAAGGAGTACAAGATACGCAAGCTGCCCGTCACCTCACACAACGACGTAATTGGACTAATCTCCCAAAGCAGCATAGTGGATGCCATAAAGCGTGCAAGGGAGACTCCACCGCGCCTCCTCAGCCCTCCAGTCAAGGCTGTCCTTGGAAACTTAGGGTTTGTACTGCAGTTTGCAGGCGTACTGCTATTCGTTCCCGCCATAGTGGCCACGTTGCTTGAAGATACGACTATTGCAACTGGCATATTTTTGACCAACACACTGCTCTTGGTGACTGGTTTCTTCCTAAACTCGTATGGCGAAAAGGCCTCACTCAACCTGCGGCATGCATCGATTCTGGTGGTGGCAAGCCTGTCTATATTGTCGCTGTATGGTTCGATCCCGTACCTGTACGTGCTAGATGGAAACATGACCGATGTGGAACGCTTTGCCAACGCATTCTTTTCAAGTGCTGCTGGGTTCAGCACGGGCGGCGTGTCGATATTTACGGAGCCTGAAAAGTATGGACACAGCTTCACCTTCTTTCGTAGCTATACGCAGCTGGTGGGAGGAATGAGCTTCATATACTTGGTAATAACTGCCTTTTATCCAGAGGCCCAGCTGAGGTCGATGCGCGCCTTTATCTCAGGCAAGGCGCTCCATATGAAGGAGCTCTTCCTTACGATTACGATAATCTTCATACTGTACATAGTGATAGTGGCCATAATCCTGTTCTTCCTAGGAAAGCGGGACATACTGGACAACGTATCACTATCAATGAGTACGTTGGTGACGGGTGGATTCCTGCCATCATCTACCATACTTGACGAGCTGCTGTGGCAGGAGCATCTTGTATTGATGGGGGCCATGTTGCTTGGCGCCCTACCGTTTACCTTCCATTATGGGTTTGTAAGCAAAAAGTTCCGCGTTGCAAAGCTTGGCAGGGAGGTGGTTACGTACCTTGTCATATTGGGAGTGTGTACTTCAATATTCGTAGTCATAAGTGGAATAACCCCGATTGATGCCACATTTTACGCCTTTTCTGCAAGCACGACTGCCGGACTGCAGCACGACAAGCTTGTGGGGCTCGGAGCGGCCGCATATGGAATGCTGGTGGTGATGATGTTCATCGGTGGCTGCGGCTTTTCAACTGCAGGTGGCGTGAAGATATTCCGGCTGTTACTTATTCGGGACACGATACGGTTCTTCCGCAAATCCACACGTTCGCTACTCTCCGTCCAAAAGAAGCACGAGATAAAATCGATGCTCATAATAGTAATGCTCTTTCCTGCCATAGCCTCCATAGCAGGCATCCATCTCATGTTTGCCTCGCACGTCCCATATGACGAGGCATTCTTTGAGGCCAGCGGCATAATCACGACTGGTGGACTGTCTGCAGGTGTGGTGGACCTTGACACCGATCCGTCTACTAAGATAATACTCAGCTTTCTGATGATATTAGGACGCCTAGAGATCATTGCACTGATCTACATCTTTGTGCCAAAGCTCGACTAGGCGCCGTCTACTGCTCACACACACCCCACCTGTCAGTCAGCCGGCAGTAGTAGGCCACGCAATGAAAGGACATAGGCGCCGTCTACTGCTCACACACGCCACATGTCAGATTGCCGATCCTGCGATCTGGGATGGGTTCATACTCTGTCGTGTTGTGTAGTGTGGGGCATGGTGCATGTAGTGGTGCACCGGGGCACGGTGCGGGTAGCACTGCGGGGCACGGTGCGGGTAGCACTGCGGCAGTCGCCATGCCGCGTGTCTATTCTCACTTGGCTCACTCTTTTTTACGCCGAACACACTGCCTGCGCCGTATCACTCTCATAACGTAAATGAGAGTCATCCGCGTTCACGACTAGTTCTTTGGATTCTGATTGTCATGTACAGAACCGGAGCATCCGGGCAGGCATCTGCACATGCAATACTCTTGTAGTCTGGAGAAACTCCGATATTATGCAGTGTACTGCGGCTGCCGGCCGCATGCAGCCCCGTGGCGCCTCTCGTGGCTCGTGACGCGCAGCACCATTTCTGTATGCGCTGTACTATTGTACGCGCCAGACTAGCACGTACTGTTTATCTTGCATCCGTCTCCTGCGGCATCTCTTATGCGCCTTGCCATTATGTATGGCGTGAGCAGTAGTACGGGGATGGATATGGCGATGAATAAGGTCTGCATCTGTGCAAGCAGTGCAGACAGGGCGATCCCGCTTGCCGTGCCTACGAAGACCGTAAAGAAGGTACCTGCACATACGGGACACGCTATGAACAGCCCCGCTGCGGCCCCGATCGTACCCATGCTTCGCCTCTTTCTTGATATAGAGTATGCCCCTAGCGCCAAGGATGTGTTGAGTCCTACCAGGTACGAGACTGTCAGCTGCAGCATGAGGTTGATCGGGATTATCTGCAGGCCCACATGTTCAGTCAAGTATATGATGATTTTTGGCATGTATCCAAGGTCCCCACAACACGGGGCGACAAACCCCGACGGTATCTCCGCGCCGTAGTGGGTTACAAAGTTGATCTCAGGTTGGTATACCAGCGTACCTGATACCATGGAGAAGAAGATGCCGTATACGACAAATGTTGTAACAAATATCTTTCTGGACCTGCCGTCCCTTGTCGATATGGCTATTACAGAGGAGAGATCCCTCCTGCCTGCATTCCAGTCGTCAATTTTGGCCATGTGGTACCTGTACATGCCGTATGTGACAGCCCCTAGGGATGCAATCATCGCAATGTAGAATCCGTAGGCCAGCCGCTGCACCGTGTCTATTGCATCTGGGGTAAGGTTTGCCGGATCTTGGTACTTGCCGTACACGACAAACAGTATCGTTATGGATGCAAGACCGATCAACACCAGTCGCATTCCGTTGTTGATCCCACGTTTTGGGGCAGCGCCGTCCATGCCGCCTGTCATGCAATCATGATTAAATTTTATGCGGTTTTGTGGCGCGGAGATGTGTCACGTGCGGCTGTCTTTCTCCACATTTCGTGCGGCTGTCTTTCTCCACATTTCGTGCGGCGCGGCAGGGATCAATTCTGCATTGCATGTGGATGCAACTGCTGGCAGAACGGTACGTATGCATGACTGCGTGTGTAGTTTGCGGCTGCATCCGTGGCCATCCATGCGTGGAGTTGTGTGGCAGACAGTAGTTCTAGTACGACACTGAATTTTAATCCCATGCGCAAGTTGCAATCGCATATGCGACACGTTCAAGCAGAACAAATTTAGTACGACACTGAATTTTAATCCCATGTGCAAGCGGGGTTGCCGATGACATCTCCATTGTCTGTATTTGTCTGCATGCCCCACACACGCGTTGCAGCCCTCGCATACGGACAACATGTAGGTCGTGGATGTTTCTGATCTGCTGGCGCCTCATAATTCGGCAAACTCATCATTGTCGTCAGTGCAGTTTGTTGTTAATCATCGGCGACAGTATGTTGTCTGGCCTGTCAGTCATTATAATGTCTGTCCTTGTAGTATGGTGGCGCAGCCTTGTAATTACTACCGCCGTTCTGACATGGTGTGTGTCGCCACAAAGGCTGCCAAGCCTAGTACCCGTGGAGGTACTTGTAATTACTACCGCCGTTCTGACATGGTGTGTGAGTTTGGCACGACATGCCGTTTGTATGCCTACAGAAACTGTCAGTTTCGTATGGCAAAACCGCATGCAGATGACAGATGCGGCTTGTGTGGATGCAGTCTGGGCCGATACGGCCTACGTGACTATCCTTCCAAGACTTCCCTCGTCTATGGCCCTTCTTATCTCCATGCCTATTCTTCTCCCCACTCCAAACGTCCTACCGTATTGGTATTTCGTATATGGACTGGTGGTGGCGACTATTGGATTGCCCGGAACGCGCAGCGATACATCGTATACGATCATCTCGAGATCCCTGGTTATCACACTCTGAAGTGAAAACGGACCTATTATTCCGGGAGGATACTCAGCCTTAACTGCCTCTACGAACTTGTCGCCCATCTTGAGCACCTTCTCAAGCAGCGACTCGCGTATGCTTGCAGGCGTGTGTCCCACCTCTATGTTCTGCAGCCGGTCCATTCCGATATCAAGCTGCTGTACGGCAGGCAGTGCGTTGTAGTCATGTATGTCAGTCTGCAGCCTGCGCTCTATTCCGATGAAATCCACCTGATCGGATATGGGTGTGTGGAAATAATTAAAATTCATATAAGTACCGACTGCCAGCTCCTCAATACTGGCGTCGTGCAGCCCCTGCTCGGATATGATTCTGTCCCTAATTCTACTCTCAGACTTGTCTTTGTAGTCTGCGTACGATGAGACTGTAAAGAACGCCCGCTCAAGCGGTCTTGCCTTCTCTTGGGCCTTTACTATGCAGGGTCCGTTGATCTCCTGCGGGTCATCTATGACCTTGGGATATCTTATGCCTGCCTTTTCTAGCAGGTAGTACTGGCCCTTAGTGGCGTTGCGCTCTTCTGCTGCAAAAAGCGACCTATTGCCAAATATGGGCACCGCAAGTTCATTCTCTATTGCATCATACCCAAGATATGCGGTAAGTGACCTGTGCGGGACTATTATGGTATCTGAATCAAGCATTGCATTCTGCTTCTCAGGCAGGATCATCTCATCAAAACGGTCAAGTATGACTATCTCATCTGCAATTCTGCCAAAGCGCCGGTATGGTTCCTCCCTGCCCTTCTGGCAAAAGACGGTGGTCTGAAACCCCTCGTCCTTTGCGCCGTCCATTATCTCAAGCGCCGAATGGCTTCCAAGTACACCGATTCTGATGTCTGCATAGCGTTCGGCAGTCCTGCCCATCTCCGAGGCGTCGATCACAACATACGACCATCTTACTGCATAATGTATACTTTTGTATTTTTGTCACCCTGCCCCCAC
>RKRU01000181.1 GCA_007571225.1 Nitrosopumilaceae archaeon
CACTCACGTATCGTTTAGGTTAGGCGTGAATATTTTGCGGAATTTATGTCAAGATCAGTCATTCAAGTATGAGGGACTTAGACATTCGTGACGTTGTCCAGCTTTTTTATCGATGAAGGGCCGAGATACATGTTGAACATGAAATTTGACATACGGCAGAGTTTATTGATCAGATTATTCCGTATGTATCGGTGACAAACAAAAACAAAATTACAACAGTAGGACAAAACAGAACAACAGTCATGAAGAATGCTGGAGATGAGATCATCCTCCAACACTACCACAAACATGAGACAAGGTGAAGGAAGGTGGGGGGAATGGGACATACACATAATTCGTTTGAAAAACTCAACAGCACATGTAAGAGGATGCTGTCGCTCGGCCACAATGTAGAACTTGCCAGTATTGTTGACAAGATATGGAACGGGTAGTACGGAATGGGTAGTACGGAACTACGAACCCCCCCAAGAGCCCATACTGTAACTCGCCGACTTTTTTGCATATGCAGCCCTGTTCAAGTACAGAACAGAATGTGCAAAACGGTTCAGATTGGAATTGATCAAAAATACGTTAGTCCAGACAGCAGATATCACAATCTAAAAATATATTCATATGATGAATGTCGGTCCCTGCGCCTCAAAGGACGCCTAGCCAGCCATCATTATCGGGATCCTCACCCATACTACGCCAATTGCATACTTAATTGTTCATTATGCGTGGGTGTAAGAGGATCTCCCCCCCACATACAAGCGTCTAGTAGATTTCTAAGTATCTCACGCCCGAATGACTGACCCTAGGCACAAATTTAGTAGATCGTTTACGCCCAACCTAGGCGTGTACCGGTGTGGGTAGGGTAACCTCTTGCGCCCCTCAGAACAATAGATACATAAACCCACATGTTCCTGTCCATACATGGCAACACACGGTTCGCTTACAAAAGCAGGCAAGGTAAGGGGCCAAACCCCAAAGGTGGAAGGACGCAAGATTGTAGGGACAAACTCCAGTCTGCGCAACAAGAACAACTTTAGAAAACGGTTCACCTTGGGAAGGTTTCCAGGCCAGAACAAGCCCGGTCAGAGAAGGCGCAGGCGCTAATACCGCCACACATCCCTTTTATCTTCAAACGGCCGACCTGCCACAGGTGCAGGCATCCCCGCTTGTAGTATTCCCACAAAACACTCAGTCCAGTTCAGAAACAATATCTAGTAGACATGTAAAGGGTAAAAATGCAACAAAGCACCATACGGCTCATCCACAACGAGACCGTATTGGTCGGAGTGGCGCTTGCAGTGTTGTTGCTCCTGTTTGCAGCAGAACCCATACTAACAGAATCCTTTGCTCAGGAAACAGGAGGGAACAACGCGGATGCAGGACATTCGGAGACTGATGAACAGCTTGACTTTAACACAAACAACAAGGTGTATGCCCCTGCCCACAAGCTCCAGGTGTACGGTAAGGCGCTTCCAGACGAGAACCTGATCGTACGGCTGTTTGCTCCGGACGGTTCCATTGCAAAATTTGACCAGATAACAACGGGACATGACGGCACTTACAACTATGACCTGCTTATATGGCCCGAACCCTCCACGAGTTTCGCGTATGGCACATATACAGTGGAGGCCATAAGCACCGCCCAGAACGGCATATCGCGCATAATTGACGTAAGGTTCGCCTCCACTACAGAACTGCGCGACGTACCGATAGAGAGATCCGTAAACACCCTAGTATTTGCCCCCGAAACTGCCGCAATAAACCAGACATTCAGGGTCTTCGTACAGACCACCAGCGACGGCCTGCTCATAGGCAACGAACCGTCCATAATGCTGCAAAGCACGCATGTTCACCTCCCCTCTGGAACCTACGTCCCGCTTGCAGACTCGTTTGAGGCGCTGCACCAGGGCCTCTTCTTTGTCGACTACATGCCTACAGAGGAGGGAACACACGTGTTTCACGTGGTGGCCTTCAACCACGGAACTACATCACACGGCTCGTCTGCCACAAACGTGCTGAGCCAAGATCTAGGGGGAATATCAGAGCAGATAATAAAACTGAACTCGGTACTAGACGAGACATCAAACGAGCTTGATGTGCTAAAGAGCGAGATAGAGGGATTTGACGCCACGCTTGATACTGCAAGCGCAAAGATAGATGACAGTACGGAGACTATCACCACGTCGGTGGCCTTTATCAGGGAAGCATCATCACAGCTCAACGCGCTGCTGTTCCCAATTATAGCGTCGATCGGAATTATTGTCGCGCTTCAGATAGCAATAATTGCAAGAAGGCACAGCTGATGCAGAGGTGTCCTTGTAAACATGATAGTCCCATAGTAATTGTTTGCAGGTAGACGCAAGAATCAATCGGTTACACCAAGGCTGCCACAGTTGAAAGATGGCCGCCGCAACAGGATATGCTGCGGCTAGTCTCACCTTCGCGCATTACTACTGACATAACCAGTTGAAAGATGGCCGCCGCAACAGGATATGCTGCGGCTCTCTCCAGAATGCGGGTGTTGGCTAGTCTCAGACGGATGCTGGCTAGTCTCAGACAATATCACTTCTAGTGATAAACGTGCTTAGTCATGTTTGGCTAATTTACTGCAAGTTCTCTCCAGAATACGGGTGCTGGCTAGTCATATGATATTAGTTTGTAAGGGTTACCCACTTTACAAGCACCCAGCATCCGTCTAGGTCGTAACTGTTTACGTCCAATGTAAGCAATTTGCCAAATTTGTGCCTAGAATCGGTCATTTAGGTGTGGGGGACGTAAACAGTTACTTTAGGTCTTTCATACCAAAATAACTGATCCCAAGCACAAATTCGATAGATTGTTTACGCCGAGATTGTGTTGTAGATTAGGATCTGCCATATTTTTGACAAAATCATTATCTGAGATGGGCAGAGACTCGCATTCTAGAGAGAATCATATCTAGCATCCCGCATTATAGAGAGAGCCGTGATTTATCTTCAGGTTTTGTACATACAACCGCATGTCAAAGTCAAGAGAAGTTATCGAGTTTGGGTGCAAAATCGCAGACGATATTGAGCATCTCGATCCAGTTGGCGCAAGGGCAATACGAAAATGTGCGGATGCCATAGAGCGATACACCGACGAGTTTGATACACATGTTGGACGATCTAGACCGCGAATACAATCTTAAACTTAATGAACATACACGCGAAACAAGACTGTATGCCAAAATACTCGCGTTGAAGGGTATCCCGTATATAGATCATTTAATTGGGTAATAACTGCCTCTAAACCATCTACACATACTGAAAATCACTTCTCTGACTACTGGCTGTGATCAGGTTGGGTTGGACATAAACAACTGGCTAGCACCTTGTATTCTGGAGAAAACCTTCTCCGACTCCGCCCATAAGAGCCATACCATTTAAACCGGCAGCACCGAAGATAGTGTATGTTCTTCAAGAAGATAAAGATCGAGCGCAAGGTGATATTAAAACGGGAGGTACTAGACAGTATACTCTCGTACTGCCAGATCAAGCATCCAAACGAGGCGGTCCTAATACTGAAGGGCAAGTCGAAAAATGGTACCATAACAGTAGACGGTCTTGTAATACCACCGTTCAGCCACTCAGGGCCCACCTTTGCAGGATTCCCACATTCGTTTCTGCCATTTGATATGAGCTATGTGGGCATGGTACACTCGCATCCCAGCGGGCCTGCAAAACCGTCCATTACAGACCTGCACAACTTTTTCGGACTCGTCTCTGTGATTGTCGGGTATCCGTATGAGGAAAAGTCGGTGTTTGCATGGGACAGTTCGGGAAGAACGATTCCACTCACAATAACGCCCGAAACACCACCCTCCTGACGGACATCATATACATGCCGTACGGTGCAAGCGAGACCGCATACAGGAAACAGGAAACAGGCAGTCAGGCGCCATGACCCGATAAAGCGCATACCATATGAACACCGTCTATCTTTTTTTCCGTCCCGGGAACAAAAGACCTGTTGCTGATTAGTTTTGGCAGGCTGCAGGTACTGTTGAACAGATTCTGTTTAACAGGGCAGGCTCCACATGACAGAAGCAGGCCAGGCCTGCCTTTACAGGCCACACTACCTAATGGCATGGCCTGCCATACTCAGTATTATCCCATCGGATAAAGAATGATATTTGCGCATCTACAACTGCACACATGCGATTGCTGGGCACAATCGATCTTGAGATCCTGCATGTGGCAGTTGCAAACGGCGGCACGATAAATGAATCACATATGGAAGACTCTCAGTTGAAACGGCTCGGGGTGGGAAGAATACTTGACGCCTTGGCGTCTCTAAGAGACAGAGATATGCTGGTCCTCAACCGAGATGGCTCGTTTTTGATGACCGATGCTGCACGAAACACGCTTTGGAACGACGGCATACCGCTCTGGGCAAGAATTCTGCGCCTGCTAGAGGTCAGGCCGTGCAGTCCTGTAGAAATTTCTACCATACTACAGGTGCAGGAGCATGACGAAACGTATGGGCTGCTTGACGAGCTGCAGAAGCGGCGGTTTATAATGATCACCCCGCAGATACGCGATGGCAGGCCGGAGAAGATCTACGAGATACTGCCCGAGGGCATAGACAGGCTTGCCAAATCTGAGGGAGCAGGGTTGTCGGTGGCACGCATGCCGAGTGGTCCTAGTGTACTTGGCACGATAGACGACATATCCGGCATGATAGAAGAGTCGCAGACATTGTCCTCAGAAGAAAAGCGCATGATAGGCGGCAAGATCTCTGGACTGCGCAGTATGCTTGAAGAGTCGACGGCGCGCGACACAAGCAGACATGATCAAGATAAATAGCCGCCTAACGGAATTGTTTACGTTCAACATAATTGACTAATTAGTAAACAATTTTTGGCATATGTGGTATTAACTGTACAACTCTATAAAGAAGCATGGTAGACGTGACGGGTCAGACATTACAGGATGAAATTGCCCGCGTTCAAGCGGAAGTCAAAAAATATCGCGGCCTGCTTGAAGCAGAGCGCCACCATACGAATCAGTTGCGATCACAGTTGGAGGAAGTCAAAAAATATCGCGGCCTGCTTGAAGAGTCACTTGACGTTATTAAATACAATAGTGAAAAGATATCACGCTTGGTGAGCAACAGAGAGTGGCTGCAAAAGGAGCTGAAGATGCGCGACGCCCGCCTCAAATATTACGAGAATTTCAACAGCCCGTCGTCACAGAACTTCATGCCGACAAGGACGCGCAAGCGAGCCGCCCACAAGCCTTCCTCCGAACATAAAAAAACTAGACGGCGTCCCGGGCACAAGAGGGTCTCGCACGGCTGAAAGTCAATCGAAACGATCCACTATACACCGGACAGATGTGAAAGCAGAACGATCCTTTCGAAAGGTGGGCATAGCGCTCAATATACGGTTCAGACTAGTCAGTACAACAAGAGTCGAGACGTTTGCACGTATACTCTCATGCACCATGATATGGAGAAAGCGGACTCTGTCTATGACATACAAGGGAAGGCCTTATGCGGGACGTAAACAGTTACCGTCTAACCATGATATTGACATACGGCTCGGAGACACGCAGTTGCTGCCACGCGTCTTAGCACGGGTCATCTTGAGTTTATCTTGTCCTGAATCTGGGCTAGTATCAGCGCAGCCTTGTTCTTATCCTCAAACGACTCCACACTTGCATCCATTATCTCGTCTATCTCGTAACTCTTGTCCACAAGCACGTTTGCAACATGGTCGTCTAGTGTTCCGCTGCCGATAAGATAATATGCAAATACGGCGTTCTTCTGACCTATCCGGTGAAGCCTGTCCTCTGCCTGCCTGTGTATGGCAGGACTCCAGTCAAGCTCGGCAAACACGACATACTTGGCAGCTGTCAGGTTTATTCCTACGTTTCCAGCCCTGATTCCTGCTATCATCAGCTTGGAGTCACCGCGCTGGAACTTTTGTATCTGATCGTTCCGTACCGAGTCAGTCTGGCCCCCTATTATGGAGACGGGGGAGAAGTCACTGAGGCTTTCGTTGAGCATCTTGTGTATCACCTTGTGGTGGCAGAATACGACCACGCTCTCCTCTATCTCCATTATGTTCTTGACAAAGTTTATCACGTGTGGCAGCTTGGCGATTCCTGCTATCTGCCTCTCGCTTTTGATGGCCCTCTGATACGAGGCCGATTTTGCAAACTCGTCTTTGGCGGCCTTCTGCTCCTCTGTAAGCCGGGCCCATACCTTGTCGAGTTCCTCAAGATAGTATTCTCTGTCGGCATCTATCACCTCCTTGTACCTGACCTTGTCCTTTAGTTCTTTTAGCACATCGGATTTCTTGCGCCTCAGCATTACATGTTTTTGCAGTTCATTTCTAAGCGAGATGCGCTTGTTGTCAAGTACTATGGCCTTACCCTTTGTATTAACATAACAAAAGTATTCACAAAATTCCTTAAAACTTCCTAAAAGTCCAGGCCTGATTATGTTTACAATGGGCCATATCTCCGAGCCGTGGTTGTATATGGGAGTGCCTGACAGTCCTATCCTGTATAGTACCGACTGGCGTGCTGCTAGCTCCTTTACCGCTTTGTACTTTTGGGTGGTTTTGGAGCGGAGGTTGTGTACCTCATCACAGACGATGGTGCGTATCTTGACATCTGCAAGGTTTGACCTTCTCTTGTAGAGCAGCTCGTAGTTTATGAGGTATATGTCAGCCTTTGGTAGATCTTCCTTTTTGCCCGTCCGAATCAGCTTTACTGTAGGAGATGCGTTCTCCATTATGCGGCCGTTCCGGCTCTTCTTTTTGAGAAACTTTGCTACCTCCGACTGCCAGTTGTTTAGAGTTACAAGCGGGGCTACGACCAGTATCGGAAACGTCTGCTTCTCAGTTGCCGCGTACGCTAGCGTCTGTACGGTCTTGCCAAGTCCCATCTCATCTGCAAGCAGCGCGTTACCCGAGGATTTCAGCAGAAAGTCCAGACCCTCCTTTTGAAAGTTAAGCAGCTTGCCGCGGAACTGCTCCCCCGCCTTTGCCTGTTTTAGCTTGTTCCTTACTACTGTCTCCTGTATCTTGGGTGCCAAGGTATTTGATATCTTCCTCTGCCACGCAGACTTTGAGACGACAACAAGCGGATACCTGTCAAGTATCATCTTGATCTGCTTGACGGTCTCGTGGGTATCCGGAATGATCACCTCGTTTGTGCTCTCGCCGTACCATGCATTTGGAATGACCCGCGACACCATGTTGACTGCCCTCTCGCCGGTAATCTTCCAAGCCCATGTCTTTGAGTACCTATCAAGGACGTACTCCAATGTGCCGATGGATTCTAAGGATGTCTCCATAGTTTGGAAGAATGGATTTTTCTTGCCTTATGAATCTTAGTATGAAGCCGCGATAAGAGATTATCTTATTTATAAGCACATAAACCATGTGAGAGTTACAGGTTACCCCCTCCACCCACAATCATTTAGATTAGGCGTAAACAATTTGCAGGTAACTGTTTACATCCAGTGTAAACAATTTGTCAAATTTGTGCCTAGAATCGGTCATTTCAGCGCGGGAGGCATAAACAGTTACTTTGCAAGCTAAATACGGACTTACTTGATCTCGCCGTGCGGCGGCGTATTCTCGTCGTGGCAGTCACACGAGCACAGATACGTCGAGTGGTTGCTCTTGCAGTCTATACATTCATAATGTCTTCTAGCCTCGCATGCAGCACATATCATGCATAGGATACGCGTGTTTGGGATTTTATCTTTTCTGTAGCGATACGGGGAATGTAACTGTTTACGTCCCGCATAAGGACTTTATCAGCATGTCGTAGACATTGAGGCTTCGCTTTCTACATGTCAGTACATGAGAAGGTAACTGTTCACATCTAGTGTAAACAATTTGTCAAATTTGTGCCTAGAATCGGTCATTCGTGGTACAATGTAAACAGTTACACTAACAGGCATGGTATAAATTTACATATACAATTCCCCGCACTTTGGAGAGAACCTGAGACTGGCCGAGTCACGTATTTTGGAGAGACCACAAATCGGGGCGGCTACATCTGTTTGGGGGCGACTGACGGGACATCAATCCAATAGGATCTCAACTGGCGGGCCACAGTCCCCTGCCAAATTCATATATATAAAAGAAGTCCTCTTCCCTCAATTTGATCCTCAAATACATTAAACAACATTCTCTCATCATCATTAAGACCCTTCTTTAAAGACAGGGCCTTGACGTAACATTTTGTAATCTCTTTTTTCATGCCCCCGATTGAGAGATCTTTGTTATTCACACTCCACCGCATTTGAGAAAGCATCTGGTGGGAATCAGCATCTAATACGTCATCTTCTGTTACAAACATTGCATCATGAAGATCAGGATGATGTGCCATCCAACGCCTGTAGTTGTTTGCCATACGCAGCAATGCCAGTCCGCGGCCGCAGTACCCCATAATATTGTCCGGACTAGCTGCTATGAGGGCATCAAATATTCCAAGCGACCGGTGGGGATTACGGGCAATAGACAAAAAGCGCTGCAGCAACGCAATAGTAGTTGTAAAACAAGGATCAATCTCTACCGCTCGTGTAAGTATAGTGATTGCTTCATCAATCCGCCTAAGATCATACAAGAGATTTCCTATGCCATAATATATCACAGAATCCGGCGAGATCTCCACGTGATGCCTGTAGTATTCTAAGGCCTCTTCGTTCCGTTTTAACGTTGTACATGCCTGCCCTGCCATTTCAAGTGCCGTAAGATCATCTGGAAACAGCTCAAGCGCCAGCTTTAAGTTCTTTAGTGCCTCCGCATGTTTGGAATGTCTTAGGTTGTGTTTGGCTGTGGATATGTGACTGTTGAAACGGCCCTGTTTTGATTCCGCAGACTGAACATCAGTATCTTCTGCTAGTATCACACAGGATTGTATCCGGTCAGGTGGTCTTTTTATCCTAATTCTTTCGGCGCATTTCAGCCGGATGGTCTGGAGGTGGTTGTATTGTTTGTTCGTGAGTGTATGCGACTTCTGCTGGCAGGCAACCGCAGTCTTTAGGTATGGAACGGCATCTAGATATTGTTTTATAGAATAAAACAGCAGACCCATAAAGTAGTTTACGTGTGCATTATCTGGATATGCACGTTCAAGTACTCTAAGAAGTCTCACGGCATCATGTATATGTTTTAGCTTTGTTAGAAGATCGGCAAGGTTGAGTAGTATTGGTATCAATATCTCGTCATGTCCCACCCGATCCTTCTTTGACACATTATTCAGATAATCCGTTGTAATGCCCCCGTCGTATGAGAAGGCCTCTCCTATCTCCCTTCCATATGCGGACAGCGCCTTTTTCATAAACTCACACAGATCGGTGCGCGACTTGGAGTGATTCTCCAGTCCGTCCTGCATGAGAAGAAAGGATTCACGTTGCTTGTATGATTCCATGTTTTTGCTTTTTATGGCCCATATTAATAATTCACGTGTTTGACCGGGAATTATATACGTAAAGTCACACCATGCTTGCCAGTGTAACCCTTTACGCCCCCCGCGCCAAAATGACCGATTCTAGACGGTTCTCTCCAAAATACGTGACCCAGTACTGTTTACGTCCAGCGTAAACAATTTGCCAAATTTGTGCTTGGAATCAGTCATTTTGGCGCGGGGGACGTAAACAGTTACCAGCCAGGTCACGTATTTTGGAGAGAACCTCCACCAAGCAGTCTGCACTTTTATCAACAACCCAGATCCCAAAAATACCTACTACCCTTAGCCTGTCGGGCCGCTACGAATCAGCTTCACAGTTCGGATCAAATTAATAATTTTACCCCAGATTTATAATAACAAAGATTTGCCGCACATCAGGCTTCACAGTCACGAAGTCTTACCTTTTCTTTTGTCTATCACTAATTCATACTTGCATTTGAGGCATTTCAGTACGACATATTGCGGCGGTTCGTCACGGAGATACCAGCTGCGCATCATCCTGAACTTCTTTCCGCTGCACCTAGGACATATAGGACGAGCACGTACAGGACCGGTCAATGTTCAACAGGCCTCGTATCAGATTTCATAATTGTGACAAGCTTAGACGCAGCATTTATGCGTTTGAGAATTCTGTGTGTGGCATCAGGTACGAAGCTGCCCCATTCCGTGCTGCCGGCTGCGATCATCTTTCTTATTGCAGTTGCGTTGTATACGCCACGGTTCTATCCAGAATACTGGGGCTGGCTAGGATTCTCTCTAGAATACGGGACCCACCCAGTATCAGATAATGATTTTGTCAAAAAATATGGTTGATCTTAGTTTGATTATGTTGTAGAATGGGATCCGACAGGTGCCATGGATGGTATGTAGTGCCGCTCATTGGTTTTTGTCTGTTTTTTCGGCATATTACACCTAGAAAATAGACAATTGCATGGCGTTCACCCCACCCACAAAATTCAACATAAGAGTGTAATCACCTTTTCTTTCGCTTATCACCACGACGGGAATCTGCGCCGTACAAAAGGACCCCCACTCCTCGATTGCGACTGACTCCAACTGCGGCAACATTGAACTATTATTGTAGATTACACATCACATACCATGGGTCTCAGAAGGTATGCGGCCACCCGTGTCATAACTATGTTTGCAGTCTTGCTTATTACACTATTCATTACAATCGCCTTGGTCGGTTCCAATATGGACTCGATTCTAAAGCAGGGTATTGCATATCAGGTCCGTACCGAGATAACCGAAGGCACCACTGCTGCGGGCCAGTTCCAGTCAGTAGAGGAGTTTGAGGCGTTTGTACAAGAACGCATAGATCAGAGGGTAGCCATACTTGGACTTGACGAGCCGTGGTACTCGCCACAGCGCATCGGGCTTTCAATGTACAAGATACTGCTGCTTGACTTTGGACATGCTACATTTCTCACAAGCGACCTAGGCTCTTCTGACGTACGTGACATCATACTTGAAAAGCTGCCAAGAACTATACTGCTGTTTACCACCGCCACCATAATAATCTCAATAGTGGGCATATTTCTGGGAGCCCTTGCGGGAAGTAAGGTGGGCTCTGCAGTAGACAGGCTGACATCTAGTTTTGCAGTGATAAGCTCGAGCTTTCCGGTATGGTGGGTGGGGATGCTCATGATATTTCTGTTTGCGTTTACATACCAGATATTTCCCGCAAGGGCTACTCCAGACCTCTCGCCAGAAGATCCCGGGTATATAGGGGCACTGTTGTACCACATGACGCTGCCGCTGATTACGATAGTTTTGATTGGTTTTGGCGCGTGGGCATACCTAGTCAGAAACTTCATGGTGGGTATAATGCAGGAGGACTTTGTTACGGCAAAGAGAGCAATCGGAATCAGGCCAAGAAGAATAATCTACCTGCACGCACTAAAAAATGCTGCACCTCCCATAGTAACGATACTGGCGCTCAGCCTGTCCGGCTCGCTTGGGGGGGCCATAATTACGGAAGCCGTCTTTGACTGGCCCGGCATGGGGCGCCTGTACTTTGAAGCAATTACGGTAATGGACCTACCCGTAATCATAGGTGCTACATACGTGCTTACCGCATTCTTTCTTATCAGCATATTTGTAGCCGACATACTGTACGGCTACTTTGATCCTAGGGTGAGGACAGGACAGTGAGTACTACGCACGCCCGAGGGGGGGCCCAGGGTGCAACGCTTGTAGACCTGAAAAAAGAGTTCCTTGGCAGCAGAATGGGAATGGCGGGAATAATCATACTAGTAGGACTCTTTGTGATATCTGCCATTACCGTTGCAGTCATTCCGATTGAGACGTTTCAGGAATGGAATAATCCAAAGAGCTGGATATCATACCCAAAGACTGCAGTCCCCGCATGGACAAACATCATGCTTGCAGAGAAGATTCCAGAGCACCTTGTACTGGACGAGCCCGCATCCGTGACGACTAGTACAGAGGGTGGGGTTACCAGCACATCCCAAGAGTTTGTTGTTATGTTTGACTATGACGGCTTTCCAAACGACTTTATCTATACATTCTCAGCAGAGTACGAGGGCTCCCCCCTGATGCAGATATTGGTACTGCGGCCTGACGGTACTAGTATCAAGCTGATCTCAAAGTCACTGCCCTCCTCGCAAGACGTATCGGTTCATTCTGAGCGCATATTCTCTACAGATTCGTCGATCAGAAAGAACATCATGCTACAATCTGACATGTTTGAATTTGAGCCCGGCAGCATATCCACAGAAGACCTAGTATTTTCTGCCACGGATGTAAACGAGGTGCTGAAAGGCAAGTACGTCTTTACAGTCGACACCTACAGCGTAGAACATTTTGAGATGACCGGTTCCGGCCTGATAGTGGGCGGCAAGGCATTCGGATTGATTGGAACAGACGAGCTGCGGCGCGACTTGGCGGTAGGCCTGCTATGGGGGACCCCGCTTGCCCTCTTCATTGGCATTACTGTGGCAGTCGCGTCTGTAATGGCCGGACTGCTCTACGGGGTGTATGCCGGGTACAGGGGCAAGAAGACTGACGAGGTGATGATGAGGTTCAACGATGTGGTGTACGCGCTGCCCGCCCTGCCGTTTTTGATTATACTGTCGGTTACCATAAGCAACAGCATACTTTTGATGGTCGGGTTTCTGGTAATCTTTGGATGGGTGGGAATAGCCAAGGTGTCGCGGAGCATGTCACTGCAGATCAAGGTAAGAGGGTATGTGGATGCTGCTGAAATGATGGGGCAGAGCCGCTCTAAAATCATAACTAGGCACATAATTCCGCAGCTGCTGCCGTACGCGTTTGCCAGCATAGCCATATCCGTTCCGGCCGCAATAACTACGGAGGCCGGACTGAGCTTTTTGGGGCTGGGGGACCCCTCGTTTCCCACATGGGGACAGATACTGCACGACGCAAATACGTTTGGCGCGGCTGCCCGTGGGCTGTGGTGGTGGATGATGCCGCCTGGATTAATGATTGCGCTGACCGGGCTCTCGTTTGTGTTCATAGGCAACGCGCTTGATAGCATAGTCAATCCTCGGCTGAAGCGGTGACCTGCACGATACATGTGGAAGAAAACGAACGCGTATTCATGGCCATACAGTCTTGGTCGATGCAGTTATGGCTTTGCAGGACGCAACGGTATGAACGGCTGAAATCTGGCAGGCCTGCACTAATGGAATATGTGTAAGGGCGCAGTATGATGCTCTGTAGGTGCACGTATGTTGCAGTATGGGGAGGCCAGACGAACTATGTGCCGTACCTGCGTATGGTCGATATTGCAGAGTCACTCAGGCGTATGGTGTAGTTTCGCGAGTTGGGATCAATCTCCTTTGACTGTGCCAGTGCTTCTGTAAACCGCACCTTCACGTCCTCTGTAGCTCCCGCCTCATGAGCACACAAGTTGAACGCCTTGAGGTTTAGGTTCTCTCCTAGAAGGTACGCGATAAACCTTTTGTAGGCTTCGGGGTCAGTCCAGTCAGTATTCCTCTCGCCGCACAGGGCCACCCACACATCTACGGAGTTGTGAAATGCCACCTTTCGGCGGAGATCGTCAAGCGACATTAAAAGTCTGCCCGCTGCATCTTGGAGCCGCACCTAGGACAGGAACCGCCCTTGTGTTTGTTGTTGCATACGAGGCATACATATCTGACTCCGCCAGAGCCCTCCTGCGAGCCGAGTCCAAAGAACCCACCGGTCTTGCCGCCCGATCCCGGACGTCCACCGCCATATCCGCGCATGCGGTTCATGTACTGCTTTCTGAGAAGCAGTGGAAATGCGATAAAGAGCCCTATTGCGGCCACTAGCCCGTACGGAAACGGAAGTGCTATCTGGAGTCCTATACTGATCCCAAGCGATACAAATAGAAATATTAGATATGTTTTGTAGCTGAACACGTATTGGTTTTGCTCAAAAAGGTTATAAAGTTTTGTCGGCTTTTTCGGTGGATGGAAATGTGAATTTTAATGCATACATGTGACTGGTTGTTGTCCAATCAAACAATGATCCGTATGTGTGGGGGGGGTACGCACACC
>RKRU01000180.1 GCA_007571225.1 Nitrosopumilaceae archaeon
ATATACATATTGAAAGCATACTTCCATCTACTGGTAACATGTTTTGTGGCTGTGATGGTGGCGGTGACTGATGTCAGCTGCGGTGACTGGTGCTAGTGAACTAGGTATGGGATTTTAATTGCCCCATATGTCCTTGCCTTCGGTCAGCTCGTATATTCTCACATTGATCTTTTTAAGCAGTGTCGCTTTTGACTTTTCCAGTTTTTTGTTTTTTGTATAGTCCTTGCGCTCCAGCAGTTCCTGCAGTCTGACCACCTCTTCAAGTGAGAGTCGCTTGAATCCATCCTTTGATTGTGCGACAACGTTGAGCAGTCGTACCCTCTCTCGATCATCGTTTGTAATCCGTGGCATCTGTTGTGGGAATGATTTCCCCCTACATTTTTCTTTCTGCTTGCTGATGATGCCTGATGATAGTGATGGCCTGATGATAATGATGGCCTGATGATGAGGGCTTGTATGACATGTATGATGCCCATCAACTGACAATAGGTTTGTGGCGATGGCGATGGTGGTGTGTGCTTGGGATGTGCTGTGTTTTGAATGCATTTGTACATTGTTCTTTTGTCAATTTTTGTGGGCATCTGTGTGTGAATGACGCGCTATAAGATATTGAAAACGATGTGGTAATGGTAGATACGCAGTCAATGGCGAATGGATACGACAGATGAGCGGGGGCAGGCAGGCCAATCTGATGACAAAAGTACTAGTTCTGGTTTGGTGTCACAACTGGCAGAGATGGATGATTGTAATTATGCTGGTGAAGATGATGATGATAAGGGCGAAGATGGAGACGACGGCGCGTCGATCTGGACAAACTCGTCTGCATCGCTCCGTATGCAGTCTGTACCGACGGACTTGACTGGCGTAAAACCCACCCTGCCGTCGACAATTTTTTTGTCTTTCTGCAATCTGAGCACCTCTCCAAGTACGTTCTGCCTGTGCTTGTCACAGGTGACACCTAGCATGTACTCATCTGAATTGTCGCTTGTCACAGTAACTATGAACTCTGGGGGGTTTGGACACTGCCTGCCCCTCTCGCTTATTGAACATCTGTTGGGTAGCACGGAGCGCGAATATTTTTGGTCAGATATTAACCTTCATTTTTATTGTACCGCGCACACAAGCCGCCATTCTTGATGTGTGCCGCCGTAATACTAGGCAGGCACAGGGCCGTCTGTACCGCGCACACAAGCCGCCATTCTTGAAGGCATCTGTATACAAAAGGATACACATGTGCCTTTATCATTATGCCTAGGGTCATGTTGGCTCTAGTCAGAGACAAGCAGGCAAGAGGATACACATGTGCCTTTATTATCACCCTGTGACTATACACCGCATGTTTATTGAGAAGAAATTTGATCTGGTAATAGTCGGAGGTGGGATTCTTGGGACCTCACTGTCATATTTTGCGTCGGGGCTGAACGACTCTATAAGGGTTGCCGTTGTAGAGCAGGCCCAGCGTGTGGCTTTTCACACCAGCGGACGAAATACCGGCAAGATACATGCTCCATACTTGTACAATCCGGCAAAAAAGAAGCTCTTTGCCAAAGCTGCGTTTTTGGGGTATGATATGTGGGAGAAGTATTCTGGACTTAAGAACCTACCATTCCAGAAGGATGGCGTAATAGAGGTAGCAGTTGAGGACGGAGAGACAGGGACGCTTGAAAAATATCTTCGCTGGGGTAAAAAAAACGGGCTAAAGAATAAGGAGATCGAGCTGGTTGACGGGCCAGCACTAGCAAAGATCGAACCGGAGGTGAGATGCAGTTCAGCTCTTGTCGTACGCAAGGAGGGTTCTACGGATTATGCAAGGCTTACACAGTCGTTGATGGAGGACAGCATGACACACGGTACGGTTTTTTTGTTGGGTACACGGGTAGTTGGATTCAAACGGATTGGTGATGGCTGGGAGCTGCGCGTCAGAAACTCCAATGCGTGTAGCAATGCACATACCTACAATCATGGTGTGGGCGATACCGGATATGACGGCACGATAAGGGCCAGGTTCCTGATAAATGCCGCCGGCGGGGAATCAGTAGACGTTGCACACAGCATAGGGCTTTCCGAGGATCTCACGGATGTACATTTTCGTGGAGAGTACTGGAGAGCCCCCACCGAGTACCACAATCTGACTAAAACCAGTATATACTCGGTTCCTGAGTTTCCAGACTATCCGTTTTTGGATCCACACTGGATAGTGAGGGTGGACCGGAGCTGTGAGATCGGACCAAACGCCGTACCTGTATTTGGTCCTTATGCATACGACAGGGCCGAAAACATCCGGGAATTTCTGCCCAAGACCATAGAGCTGCTCGGTTCCGGTGCGGTAAAGACGATCTTTGACAAGCAGTTCCAAAACCTAGTCTTCAACGAGGTGCATTCGTCCGTATCTAAATCTGCCATGGTTAACAGGGTGCGAAGATTCCTGCCGCGCATAGACGCAAATCGAATCGCCGAACGGGGAACCGCCGGAATCAGATCCTCTGTGATAAATTCTGCGGGAAAGTTTGTTCCAGATGTAGTGCTTGTAGATGATGATGACGGGTCCTCGTTTCACATACTGAATTACAACTCGCCTGGAGCCACTGGAGTACTTCCATTCTCGGTTCATATAATTGAGCGACTCTGCCGTGCCGGCTGTCTGGATGTGACAGACATTACAGATGTACAGTGTGGGCCTTGGAAGCTGGGGGATGTTGTGCAGAGCTTAGGTGGTGTATGAATCTGCAAGTCGTGTGGGCCCGACCGAGCTGGGCACATCGGGCAACATGTGCACATCAGGCACCATTATGAACTTGCAAGTCATGCGGGCCTTGGTTGTACCGACTAAAACAAGCCTGTAGAAAGTCATACTGATCCAGATGACCGAGCTCCATATTTTGTGGCATAGTAATCTCCATTAGCAATTGTACATTTTTTAGGCGTAATATGCCAAAAAGCATACAAAAACCAATGAGAAGCACTACGTTATGTGTGGTCCGTCGTAATCTAAGCAAGTGTTTGCTCTTGCAAGCTAGTATTAGAAGCCATAAAGTAGGTTACCTGATTGTTAGTTTTTGTCTTTTACTGCGTGCATCCACTGTCTGTTCTGCTGTATGTGTGCTGGTTTAAGACTGGCAAGAGTTGTTGCTTCGAATGCTGTTGATGATATTACAATTATACTGATGATTATACTTGTGCTGACTGCACGATATGCTGATAATTATGGCGCCGGGAGGGAGATTTGAACTCCCGTTCCCTTGCGAGAACGCGCTTTATGGGTATATGATTTCCAGGCGCGCGCCCTACCAGGCTAGGCGACCCCGGCACAGTCTTGCGACAAGTATGCTTTTATGGGTTTGATTATATACCTACCACTTTATCTTTACACAGCCTTTTCATGATCCTTGATCTGCATCACTTGATTACGTCTGCTGGGTATGTCAAACATCTTGCATTATTGAGAGCATGTTTTGTGAACCTGTCTTGGTCGTGTACATACATGTGTGTACATGCATGTGCAGGATTTGTATGTGGAGTTAAATTCTGGGGGAAAGAATGTGTGTGGGTGAGAATCCGTCGTAGCGACAGACTACTACGACAAGTTTGTTGCATAACCCTGCCTGACATGGATTTGGTTGCTGGCTCAGCCAAGAAATGCTGGGTTGGGGCTGTCCAATCCTGCCTGACATGGATTTGGTTGCTGGCTCAGCCAAGAAATGCTGGGTTGGAGCTGCCGAAACCTTTATTGATCACTATTGTAGAATAAGGTTGGTGAAATACAACAACCAAAAGTATGTGGAACGCGGCAGGAGCCTGATTATAACGTACAGTTCCAACTGGGACAAAGTTGAAGAAGGCAAACCACCACAAGAACGGCGCCCCCTTCCAATATGCCAAAAGCATAATTGCAGTAGTTGCCTCGATCTGCGCCACATTTCACCTTCCATACAGGCAGCTTGCAGGAACGCTACAGGGAATGATGCCTGGCCACAAGACGCCTGACTACAGTTAACCCAAATCTGTCTCAAAAAGTCGTGTTTTTTTCGAGGTATTTTTGGATGATTCTGCGACTTTGGTTATTCAGACCGTGGGGTGGGGTGTGTA
>RKRU01000059.1 GCA_007571225.1 Nitrosopumilaceae archaeon
ATGTATGTGTGTTGACTATAGTCTTGTTGTACATGTCCATAGTTTGTAGCTGCTTTAAGTACACACATGCCCGATGACCGGTCGCAGTTTCGGGTTTGGGCAGATCGGACGTACCACATGTGTGCGGTGGCAGTCATTTTTTTGATGTGAACTGGACGGATATCGTGGTAGCTGTATCTGTGTGCCGTGGCAGCTTGCATGATATGATGCTGTCTGGCCGCTACTGGTAGGCCTACTTTATGCGCAGTGTAAGGACGCCGTTTCTATACTTAAAGTCGACTATCTGCATGCTGCTAGAGTTGGCAATGAGTACCTCCTTTACAAACCCGCCTGAGCCGCGTATGTAAAGCATACGGTCTATCAGCCTTACTGCTATCTTCTCTTCGGGTCCTGGAACTTCTGCTACAAAGACGAACTCGCCCTCGCCTCGTATCAAGTCATACATCCAGTTCTTGCTCTCCTGCTCTCTTGCTTTTGTATAGAGCGGCTTCTGTTCCTTTGCCATGTTTCGAAGGACGCGCGTCCAGTATATCATTACAAGCGCGCCTGCCCCGATCAAGATGAATCCAACTGAGCCTATCTCCATCCTCTGTGTTATGAGATAGATTCCCCCTATGAAGAGTATGACTATAATTGGAATTGCAATACCGTAGGACTGCTCGTTTGAATACTTTCCCTTGTAGTTTGACATCTGTATTGAGTTATGTGCTGCCAATATAAAGAAGTTGATTGAAACGGTATGTCGTATGTACACGATTAACTGGTGGATATCTGGTTGTCTACTGTCTGGTTCTGGTATACGTGTCTGCTACATGACTTTGATTCCGGCCCACAACACGCATGTGACAATCCTGCCACATGCCTAGACACGATTAAAAATCCGTGTTACATGCCTGTTGTAGCAGGGGCCTGCCGGTAAGAGGTATCTACATTGCATGCGTAACCGCCCAGTTCTGGCGCAAACGTTCTATACCGAGTTTGTGCCTTTGATCAGTAATCAGGATGTGGGGGACCCAAACCACCATGTATGACTTCACCTGCCCTGCCTAGCACAAAAAAATAACTGGAAAAAAGATCTCTTTAGTAGTACAACATGGGTTTTTCAGTCGTGTTTAAGTGCATACAACATGGTTGTCAGATCCATATAAGGACAGGTGAAGTCATACACCACCATTACGTCAACCCGCCAGAGCAAATACTGTTCTGTCTACTGCGTTTCCGGCCTAGCGCCATATTAGGCCTGGTTTTTATTACCTGACTTTTCATACGCGGCCGTTGGATGACGGCAACAGGCCTGTAGGGCTTACCACAAGGGAGATCGTCATAAGAGGCTCCATAATAGGCGGCATCGTTACGGTTCCCTCGCTTGTCGTATTCTTTGTAGTGTGGCTGGTTCTTGAGGACCTGATGGTGGGCGCCATTGCAGGTGTCATTACCCACTTTGTGGCCATGGGGTTTTCACTTAAGATATCAAAGAGGCTCCTGATAAAGAAGAACAAGGAGTAGGAGTAGGAGTAGTGACACAGACTGCAGGACATTGAGAATGAACTCGTACGCGAGCTCGGATTGGAGACGGTACAGGCCAAGATCTATCTGCTTGTTACGTGCGGCGGCAGGATGTCATCTGACATGATATCTGAAAGATTAGACATTACGGTATCTGAGGCTCAGGATGCGGCATCCTCCCTTGTGGACCTAGGTGCGTTTATCAATATGACAGATACTGAGTTTGAGGCGATGCACCCGCGCTTTACCGCAGTCAACATGTACAGGCGCATCTGCGAGCGCAGGCAGATCGCATTTGGGCGCAACAGGATAGTAGATGCAATGGGGGCGGCCCTAGAGCAGCCATATGATGATGCAAGAACTAAATAAAGAGGCGGCACCTGCGTGCTCATGATGGATACTGAATCCTGCAAACACCAGCCAGTCTATTTTGGGGTCATAAACATAAACATAGACGAGAGGACGATAGGTTCAGTAGATGTCTGGCGGTGTGCTGTATGCAAGAAGCGGTTCTGCGAGGAGAAGCAGCTTGGAATAGAGGAGCTTGCCGAATCGGTTGGGATGCCCAAGATTGCCCCAGATGAAAAGTGGGCAGTCTCAGTCTGCAAGCTACAGAGATCCAAATATAGGTGGAAGCTTGTCCGGCTCCGGGAGTCCGGCTACTTGGTGCACGAATGCCTTGACGAGCATGTAGTAAAACTTCAGATCGTCAACTATGCCATAAAAGACGATCAGCACTGGAGCTTTCTAGTAGACGACCACGTAAACACCGCAGTGGAGATATGATTATGGTGTCAGTTGTAGTTGTGGTAATGGTAGTGGTGACATGGATATAGACATCTCCATAGATTCAGTCGACGGCACTCAGATGGCGGCCAAGATCGACGGCTGGTTTGTACTGGACAGACAGCCCCGGCTTCCATTTACGGCAATCGCGTTTGGAAGGATAGGAGGGCAGAACATCGGCGTCAAACTCTCAGACTCAACAGAGTCGGATCTGAGGGGGGCCGGATACGAGCCGGAGGATGTCATAATGTCGCTTCAAAAGAACCTGCTTCAGGGAAACCTCACACTCCCCGAGGGGCTCAAGCGGGAGTCGTTTGCTGACGGTATGCCGTCCTGACCGCTAGAACTCGGCCTCTTCAAGCGCGCTTGCGCACGGGCATCCCTTTCTGTCTGTAGGTATGCGGCCTACCAGCTCCGTCAGGAGCGACCTGCTGCGCTCAACATTGCCTGCAAGGGTCTCCATCACCTCTTTTGCCGTAACAGCCTTTTCGGCCCATGCATCATAGTCTGTTATTGTGGATATGGATACATAACACATCTGGGCCTCCCGCGCCAACTGGCATTCGGGCACCAAGGTCATGCCTATGATGTCTGCTCCGAGCTGCCTGTACATGTGGGATTCGGCCTTTGTGGAGAAGCGTGGGCCCTCTATACAGACGTACGTCTTGTTCCTGTGAAGAACCATGCCCTGGCCTGCTGCCGTGTCTGCCACCACATCTTGCAGTTCGGGACAGAATGGGTCTGCCATCGAGATGTGTATCACCCTACCAGTATCTGAAAACGAATAGTCTCTAGATTTTGTCTGGTCTATGTACTGGGACGGCAGGACAAAATCCCCCGGTTTTAGATCCTCGCGGAGGCTCCCCACAGCAGATGGCGATACTATTCTTGTAACTCCAATGTCCCCAAACGCCTGGATATTTGCCTTAAAGTTGATTCTGTGGGGTGGAATGGTGTGTTTCCTACCATGCCTAGGAAGAAAGGCTATCCTTCTGCCCCTGAAGCTGCCCGCAGTTATGACATCTGACGGGTCGCCGTACTGGGTGGTTGCACTGATCTGCTCTGCATTTGCCAGCAGCCCAGAGTCATATATTCCGGTTCCACCAAATATTCCAATCTCTGCAGCAGCCATATTTCACTACCCGTACCGTATGACAGAGTGGTGTCTGTGGCCGGCGATTGCTTGTGCTCCTCTGAGTTCTGCTAACTCCACTACAAAGACATATCCCGCTATGCTGCCTCCTGCATCCTCGACCAGATCGCCTGCAGCACGCGCGGTTCCACCGGTTGCCAAAAGATCGTCGCATATCAGTACCCTCTGTTCACTGCTGATTGCGTCCTTTTGGATCTCAATGGTACTCTCCCCGTACTCTAGTTTGTATGATCTTTTTATGGTTTTGCCCGGTAGTTTGCCCGGCTTTCGTATCATTATCATTCCCTTGTCGTATGCTGCTGCAAGGCAGGATGCGAGTATGAAGCCCCTCGACTCGATTCCTGCAAGGAGATCTATGCTGCCAGAATCAAAGTGCCTAGCAACGTCGTCTACCACCTGTTTCATCGCAGACGGATCCTTGAGTATGGGCCCAAAGTCCCGAAACAGTATGCCCTCCTTGGGAAAGTCAGGATACTCTGTTATTACATCCTTGAGATTCACTCCACTTGTGGTTTGAAGTAGGAATAAAAGTCTTGATTGCTCTGTGGCTGGTCCTGGTATGGTGGGAGTGGTGGGAGTGATTATGATTATGAATATGATTATGAATATGAATATGATTAT
>RKRU01000015.1 GCA_007571225.1 Nitrosopumilaceae archaeon
TCCGATGGAAATCCCGCTAAAAATCAGCCCCAGTCAGACCCACAAACCGCCCAAATGAACTGTAGAAATCTAGGGAAAAGAGGCTAGCTGGACAACGCCTATCAAGGTAACGGGGAATTAAATACATAAATTCATACCATGTCTGTCAGTGTAAACCCGTTATATCCCCCACACCCGAATGACCGATTCAAACAGTTACTTGTCAGTGGGTTCTGTTTAAAATACGGTGGCTCGTATTGTGGCTGTACCGGGGATCAGGATTCGGACAAGCCGCATAGAGCTTAATCTGTTACTCCAGATGGTTCCAGATGTGTCAGTGACAGGCAAAAAGAAGTGTACAACAGCAAAAAGGAGACAACAGCAAAAAGAGTAAGAATACCCCACATCAGCCCCGCACTCCCAATGCCCGTATACCACGACCTGCTTCAGATACAACCGGCCTGCATCATGTCAAAACGCCCGGACACGCCTTGTACCGGCAGACATCCGAATTAGTCGAATTTATAAGCATTTTTGCGTGCCAAAGACCATGGTTCTGGTCATAGATCCCCAGATTGCAGGAATATCAGGAGATATGTTCCTCTGCTCCCTTGTGGGCCTAGGCGCCGACAGGGGCAGAATAATTGACGGAGTCACAAAATCGGCAAAGTTTCTTGACGGGACTGCTACAATAGACATGGAATTCCGCTCCGTACAAAAACACGGCACGAGGGCGCTGGAACTGATTCTAAATGAACATAGACGAGACGAATCGAGACATTCAGGGGAGCGCAGCGGGGCCGAGATCAAGGATGTAATAGTACGCTCAACGAGTAGTTTGGGGCTATCAGGCGATGCAGCCTCGTTTGTCACAGACTGCATAGACGCGCTTGTCAGGGCCGAATCGCACATACACGGAATACCAGAGGATGCAGTTATGCTTCATGAGGCATCCGGCATAGACACGCTTGTTGACATAGTAGGCGCAGGTATTGCATTAGACGAACTGGGCCTGTTTGGGGAACAAAAAATCTGTATGCCAATATGTGTAGGCAACGGCTCTGTCACATTCTCACATGGTATAATGTCAAACCCAGCCGAAGCCATACTGGAGATACTGCAGGGGTCCGGGCTTGCAATCAGTGGATCACCTGCAAGTTCCGAACTCACAACTCCCACGGGCGCATGCATACTGGCCGGACTACGCCCGGAGTATGCAGAGTTTTATCCAAAAATGCAGATAACGTCTGTAGGGTACGGCGCCGGCCGGGCCAACTTTGACTCCTTTGCAAACGTGCTCAAAATAACATACGGCAGGGAATACTCCCAACATACCACCATCCCAGACGGATGTAAGACCGACAAGGTCTACGTGTTAGAGACCAACGTTGACGACGTTTCAGGCGAGATACTCGGGGGGTTAATTGGCAAGATGATGGATGCTGGAGCAAGGGACGCCTCCATATACCATGGACTGACCAAAAAGGGACGGCCTACAAGCCTTGTATCAGTCATGTGCCATCATGACATGTGCGGTGCCCTTGTCGGCATTCTGATGGCAGAGACCGGAACCTTGGGAGTGCGCGTATCAGAATCCAAAAGGATCATAGCTCCAAGAAGGTCACACACCATACGCGTCACTTTGGAAGGAGTGGAGTTTGACGTGAGATACAAGCAGAACATGCTGCGCGGTGCAGACGGCTTTAAGATCGAGTTTGAGGATCTTGCAAGGATATCAAAACAGTTGAATATTTCCGTATCAGAGGCCGAGCTGCAGATGAGAATGGCGATAAAAAGGGCGCATGACTGCGGCATGTCGTCGCCATCGTCGTCGCCATCGTCACCATCGTCATCATCGTCGTCATCGTCGACTGCTGCCAGCGACAATAACAATAGCGGCAACGACAGGAATGTGGTACTATAATGAAACAACTGGATGATCTGACGGAATGGTTTGCAGGCATCAACGGCGGCGTATTGGTGGCTCTGTCAGGAGGAGTCGACAGCGCGCTGGTGGCTCTGGCGGCAGTCAGGAAACTTGGACGATCGGCAGTTGCAGTAACCGCCGACTACAGGACACTTTCACGGGAGGAGCTTGACACCGCAGATGGGGTGTGTGCAGAGATCGGCATCAGGCAGATAATTCTGGAGTATGACGAGCTTGACAATCCAGACTTTGCAAAGAACGACAACACCAGGTGCTTTCACTGTAGAATGGAGCTTGGAAGCCGCATTGCAGAACTGGCAGGTCGCATGAATGGGGGCCCCTGGACCATAGTGGATGGTACGAACGTGGATGATCTGGGAGATTACAGGCCCGGCATTGATGCCATGCGTCAGAACCGCGTGCGCAGTCCTCTGCTTGAGACCAGATTTACCAAGGCAGACATACGCAGGGTGGCCAGAATGGCAGGCTTGTCCGTACACGACAGGCCGTCAAATTCATGTCTTGCCTCGCGCATACCGTGGGGCCAGAGAATAACTGCCAAGCGGTTGGCCAGAATTGAGCTTGGGGAGAGGATAGTACGGCAGCTGACCGGAATAAGACAGGTCAGGGTGAGGGATATCGGCGGGGTGGCCAGAATTGAGGTAGAGCCAGAGATGCTCCATCTTCTCGGGGCAGGTACTCAAGGTGAGCCCGGCGGCAGACACGAGAAAGAACTTAGGGAGATCACCCGGCGCCTCACGGATATAGGCTTTGATGATGTGGTTGTGGATCGTGACGGATACAGGCCAGGAAAGATCAACTGTGTGATTGCCGATTGACCTCAAATATGATATACCTTGATAATGCTGCATCCACGCGCATGCACCCCGATGTGCTTGATGCCATGCTGCCGTTTCTAACGGAACGGTACGGAAATCCGTCATCCATACACATGGGGGGCAGGATGGCACGCAGGGCAGTAGAGAAGGCGCGCAAGCAAGTTGCCCGACTGATAAACGCAGACGCATCAGAGATATTCTTTACGTCGGGCGGAACAGAATCAAATAACACAGCTCTATCTATTGCCACACAGGAGCAGACGGACAAGCATGTACACAGTCGCATCACGACATCTGTAATAGAGCATGATGCCATACTAGAACCATGCAAACGGTTGGAATTATACGGAATCAAAATAGAATACATTGCGGCAGACAGATCGGGATTAGTTGATGTCGACAGGATCAAAGAGATCTTGGATAGTCACAATTCTGAGCATGCAGGCAAATACACACCACTGCCGCCTTCACCACTGCCGCCTTCACCACTGCCGCCTTCACCACCACCGGCTTCACCAAAAACAACAACGCCCCATACGGCACACCTAGTATCCATAATGTATGCAAACAACGAGACGGGCATCATACAACCTATACAAATGATTGCACGACTGTGCCGTAATGCCGGCGCGTTATTTCATACAGACGCAGTACAGGCAGTAGGAAAGATCCCCGTGGATGTAAGAGAGTCAGGGATTGATCTGATGTCCATATCATCGCACAAGATTCACGGGCCAAAGGGCATCGGGGCACTGTACATACGCAGGGGCGTCAAGCTCCCCCCCGTTATGCTAGGAGGAGGACAGGAGAAGGGCCTTCGGTCGGGAACAGAGAATGTCGCAGGTATCGTAGGGTTTGGAAGGGCCTGCGAGATTGCGCTCCACACACTAGAGCAGAACATGGCATACATACGCAGCCTGCGGGACATGTTGGTCAGGCGCGTCACCGCTGAGATACCGAAATCCATAGTGAACGGGGACATGCAGATGCGCCTTCCAGGCAATGCACACTTTACATTTCTTGGCGTCAACGGCGAAGATCTGCTGATAAAGCTTGACGAGTACGGAATTGCCGCATCTACCGGATCTGCATGCTCTGCAAATACGCAAAAGGCATCACACGTTCTACAGGCGATGGGCCTCTCGCATGAACATATAACTGGATCACTCCGGATTACAATAGACAGCTCTAATACGGCAGACGAGATAAACCGTACAGTAGAGATTCTCAAAAACGTGGTATCGGAGCTGCGTAGGGTCTCCCCATTCAGAACAAAATACTCGTTTGCAGGTCCTGAT
>RKRU01000182.1 GCA_007571225.1 Nitrosopumilaceae archaeon
TTGTTGTGGCTGTGATTAGATTGGATTGGGTGCAAATGGCTGGGATTTGTATGCCCTAGAGAGAACCCTAGTCAGCCCCCGTATTCTGGACAGAACCTGGTGACGAACGAGTGCTTGGGTTGTATTATGTGTAAATTATAATAATGTATGAATATATATCCAATGTTGTACGTATCGAAATTCTAAGAATATTGTTACTAATTAGGTTGAAAATTTTTGACACGAGGTTAACCCCAAATTTCACAATATGCAGTAATGAAATGTAGTCGTTTACGTCCCCCACGCCCAAATGACCGATTCTAGGCATAAATTTAGCAAATTGTTTACGCTGGACGTAAACAGTTACAGAACAACTGTTGCGGCCACCTACCCGTAAATTACACGGCCACACGAGATCATCTGCTTTTGTGGCAGCAACACACTGCCATTATTTACAGGACAAGGACTACTGTAGAGAAGGCCGTACAAAATTGCACATAGATACACCGCCACGGCACCGGACAGTACGAGTATCCTAGCGGATTTTTTGGTATCAAAGTTGTTCACAGTCTTTATCGCCTTTACTACAAGTATTACAGACCGCATAATAAAAGGCCATATCATCACCACGGTGGCCGTAAAACTCCACACGCAACACCCCACAGGGCAACATGCATCACATAGGGTACAAGTTTCCCTCCCACATCTGTCGGCGACAGCATACTGTCTACAAAAACCAGTTCATAAAAAAGCCGGTTGGTAAACAAAGTCAGCAAGACGCCGACAACTGTTGGAACCAGACAGTACGACAGAACCAAAAAGGCCGTTCCAAAATTTAGGATGTCGCCTAGCCTCTTTCCTGCATAAAAAACGACTGCAAATCCTACCACCAATCCGACGGCCGCATGGACCGACTCTAGCACGTATTATAATGATGATGTGAAATCCTACCTGTATCCAGCTTCTTTGGCAAGCTGTGCGGGGTCCATCTGAAAGATGAGAAGCGAGACGCCGACACATACGACAAATATCAAAACGGGCAGGATACGGTGATGCCGCGGGTCTTCTAAGGCTGCCCCAAATGCAGAGTTCGGCCTTTTTAGGATCCATATCATCATATACAAGAGTTCTGACATTACTGCCAACTATATGGCACTCCAAATAAAACAGCTGCAGATAGGGCATATACATGCCTGATTATGACTGCATCCGTGAACTTATAATCATGTCAATCATACGGAATGCATGAGGTATATTGCTCCGGTCAGAGCTAGGATACTGATGATCATGTTCTTTGCCACGGGCTCCTTGGGCCTCGTGATCGGTCTTGGGGTGGCTCCCCCCTCGGTAACCATGATAATTACGTTTATGGGCGTGGTCAACATCGGGCTTGGGGCCTTCTTTGCATATGTCGTTCTGACCCAGGAGGAGAGGTCGCAGGACAAGCGGAAGAGAAGGCGCAGGCAGAGGGACAATTAAAATTATAAATAAATAATACCCGCATCTCCCAAATTTGGTATGATAGATCTTGTAGCCAAAAAACTCTTTCTGACAAGGGGGAAGGGGGTACACGAGGACAGGCTGACCAGCTTTGAGTATGCTCTGCGCGAGGCAGGTATTGCGGGAACCAACCTAGTCCTGATATCGAGTATATTTCCGCCAAAGGCCAAGCTGGTCTCCAAGAACGAGGGGCTAGCAGAGATAAAACCAGGTCAGATACTGTTTACCATATACTCCAAGAACCAGACAAACGAGCCGCACCGCATGTGTGCAGCATCAGTCGGGCTGGCAAGGCCCAAGGACAGCTCCCGGTACGGCTACCTCTCAGAGTATGAGTCCTTTGGCCAGACCGCATCACAGGCAGGCGATTATGCAGAGGATGTAGCAGCCCAGATGCTGGCATCCTCACTGGGCATACCATTTGATGTAGACAAGAACTGGGACGAGAAGAGGCAACAATGGTCCATATCGGGCCAGATCTACAACACCCACAACATAACGCAGGCGGCCCGCGGAGACAAGGACGGTAGGTGGACCACAGTGTTTGCAGCAGCAGTCCTACTTATCTGACCTGCCCCGGGATGATGCATACCCACGGAGATAAAATGCTGCGGCGGCTGCAGCAGCCACAACTACTGCCACGACTACAAAGATCTGTTCATCAGAGTTGGCGCCACCGCCTGCTTCGCCCGTTACAGACTTGTCTTGTGCTTCAATGGAGAACTCTAGGTCGCCTGAGAACAGGAGTGGCAAAGTGCCGAATATGTACTTGCCTTGTATCAGCCTGCCACTGTCGGGATCAAATATCCAGCCGTCTTGTGCAACATCTGTGGGTAACTTCTCCCCATCTACTATGCGCGTGGGAAGTATGGCTATCTGCGTATCGGATACCGATGCCAGACTCGCAGACGATACTACAACCTGCACCACGGAGTTGAGCGGGTAGAATCCTGATGCAAAATAAGCCGAGCGTTCCAACCTGTCGAGTCCCAGCATCTCGATGGGCCGTATGACATCTGCAGACGAGGCATTGACAGGCAGAGTCGTAATCATCTTTACCTGCATGAGTGATGTAGAGTCAAGTGGAATTATGGAAAACGAGAACTTGGCAGCATCGCCGTTGGAGAGCTCCTCTGCCACGTCATAAAACCCGCCCTTGTCCCGTATCTTTCCAGGTATTAGTATAGACGAGATCTTGTTGTACATTGAGTTTGTATCCTCCATCGGCATCACGTATACGACTGATACAGTTATCCTGCCTGCAATTGTAGTTGAAAGGCCCGCCGCCGCATCCTGTGCGGCACTGTCTCCTGGATGCACGTAGACGGAATGGAAGACTGCGTCTGTCTGGAATAGGTCGTTTAGCTCGTCAATGTACAAGCCTGCAGTCTCCTTTGCAGACTCTTGGACTGCGCCGATGCCACGATCCGCTGGATCCCGCTCCATGTTTATCAGAATGCAGGACTGGTCCGTGACTCCAAGCACGCAGCGTTCTTGGTTTGTAAGTATGACTGCAAGTATCCTGCCATCCTCCCTTATCTTCTGTTCTAGTAGCGGGGGCACTTGCATTTCTGCAGTACTTATGCTCTGCAGGGTGACCGATGCGGTAACGTTCTGGGAGCCTGTCCTGTCCACTAGGAGCAGTAGGGTCTCATGAAACGTGGCCAGTCCCAGATCGGGACTCTGTGAATAGGCATGCGGGAGCGGCAGGGCCACAGATGCGGCAACTGCTGTCATTACCACTGTTGCTGCTACCATCGCCACTACAAGTGTAGCAACTGTAGTCGGTGCGAGTAGCATAACTGACACTGCCACTACCCGTGTAAAAAGTTTGTAGTGTAATCATTAATTTTTTTCATGCGGTTGAGGCAAGCAGATTATAACCCGTCACTATGTTGCTGCTGTTGTTGTAGTAGGAGCCGTTGCTGCCACTGCAGCCTGTCACACAAGTTGCACAATAAAGTATATGGCAGTACCATTCAGATATGGTGTAAACGACCTGTTGAATTTGTACCCAAGATAAGATGTTATGGTGTGAGGTACCTGAGCCATTACGCCCGTTCATGACGCATGACTTGCCTGTCTAGGATGGCAGAAAAATGACGATAAAAAAGCCTTTTTGATCGTATAATGTGGATTTTTCAGTCGTGTATATATGCATGTAACAGGGATCGGATCTACAGTGATAGATGGAGAAGTGATGCATTTGAAGTAACTTAAAATTTAAGCTTGTTGTAAACCAAAACGTGGGGTCGTAGCCTAGCCTGGTAGGGCGACAGTGTCTACGCAGATCACCGCTAAGGGCTCCAGAGGTAAACTAAGCTAGCTGACTGACGGATGATGTAAGTTTGGAGCTGTAGTGACCCGTAGGTCGCCGGTTCGATTCCGGTCGGCCCCACGTCTTCTTAGTGTATTGTATATGCCCTGCACGGTGTTGTACAGGCAGCTTGTGTTTCAGATATGATCCTCTCACTCCTGCACATACATCTGTACCTGCACCTATCTACACCTGCACCTATCTACACCTGCACCTATCTACACCTGCACATACAT
>RKRU01000111.1 GCA_007571225.1 Nitrosopumilaceae archaeon
TTCACCAACCTTGTTCTACAATAGTGATCAATAAAGGTTTCGGCAGCTCCAACCTAGCATTTCTTGGCTGAGCCTGCAACCAAATCCATGTCAGGCAGGATTGGGCAGCTCCAACCTAGCATTTCTTGGCTGAGCCTGCAACCAAATCCATGTCAGGCAGGGTTATGCAACAAACTTCGCAACTACACGGTGTTATCTAGATGGTATGTGTGAGTTCATGATGGATGTAACTGTTCACGTCCAGTGTAAATAATTTGCCAAATTTGTGCCTAGAATAAGTCATTTAGGTGTGAGAGAAGTAAACAGGTACAACTGCTAGAAACTAGTATGCACATGAACAAACCCTAGTCGTGGATGAGGACAAACCCTTACTTTCTCATGAGGCAATCATTAAAATTACGTATTTGCCATATATCCACTCACACTTTTTCATTTACTGGTTACTAATCAATTAATTCTACCAGATTGGGAGGTTATAACGTCGTAATCTCTTATCACACGCCGAAGCATAAGAATTATCAACGGTGTTTGAAAAACTCATGGTGTGCAGCCATACGATCAGCGTGAGTCCTATCGGCTCCTACAGGAAAGGCCGAAATTTCCTGAATCACCACCCATCTTTATTCATCTCACCCTGATAAGTGCGCTTGAATCGTATGGTGATGAGATTGAAAAGACCATCTACAATCGTCACAGAATAATCTACAAACATTTCAACTATGCAAGCCAAAAAGATCCTACCGGCTATGAAAAGATACTACTTCCGATATTGTTTGATATTGTCGATATTTCGATAGAGACGAATTCCTTAGATTATGCTAATGGCATACTTGAAAAACTTAGACTACTGCATCCACATGATGCCCGTATCAATTATTTTATGGGCATACTGTTTTGCTTCAAACTGCAATACAATGAGGCCTATTCGTGCTTTGAATCTGCAGATGCCGACAATCGTGAAACCCTTATTCTTACAGACGATCAATATGATTATCTGTGTACATTATGGATGGGATGCGCTGAATATACTGGCAAAAAATTGAAGATCGAACAACTCCCCCAGAGACCACTCAAAACTGGAACGAACCAGAACCAAAACTCAAACCATTACGAAGAGACACGATCACAAAAAAACGATTATGACACACATATGACTAATGCCAGAAAATATCTGAGCAATTTCAGCCTTAGAGCAGCGTTAAGACACGTACAGAAGGCACTTGCTCTGTCTCCAAATGATATCTGTGCACTTGTAATGGCAGAAGACATATGCTCCGAACTAAATCTGAACAAAGAATTGATTGTGTATTATCGGCGACATGTAACAATTGCGCCAGATTATATAGTATATTACAAACTGGGCGTTGCCCTGACTGCTGACTACTTGGAAGAAGAAGCAATAGAGGCATTTGAAGAAGCCCTCAAATTTGATCCTAACTCTATACCTGCACTTATGTATCAGGGAATCAACTTGGTAATTCTGGCACAACACGACTGCGCTCTTGATGTGTTTAATCGCATTATAGAAATTTTCCCTACTAGTTCCATAGGGTATTGTTATCGAGGGATGGTGTTTTCGCATCTGGTGAATGCCTACAGAGACAAATTGATTAGGCGCCTTGAAGATGAACAAATTCAAATAGAATCGGTGCACAAGCTTCGAAAGGATTACTATGATCAGCTACTTTTTGAAAAACGATGGAATGTCGATGGCAAAAGCCTCTCATTTGGAGGCATGAAAAGCGAAATTACAAAGTGCTACTTGAATATTACAAACTTGTGTGACAACCATACCACATTTGAAGTGGATATGTATCACCTGTTTGTGAGTAAGCTAGCATATCCACCACCAAATACAATATATGGCCCGTATCAGATAAAGACTTTGTTAGAAAGATGGTAGAACTTGGCTTGATTGTGTCTATGGGGGATACGGGGATCCTTTATTATCATTGATCCGTTGCAGTTGTCTGCGTAGTTCAAACTCGCCACAATATTCAACATAAGAGCGACCTACAAAAATTAATTAGCCGGCGCCAACTTGGAAAGTCGTGGTAGTAAACCAAGACCTAGGCAGTCTTCGACGCACTCATTACTCTGCGGATCTGGGACCCGACAACGACGGTGTCAGGACGACTGTAATGGGGTGGATACTGACCGTAAGAATACACGGCAACATTACATTTGCAACCATCCGGGACAGGGACGGAGATATATCCGTAGTGGCAAAGAAGGGGGCGTGTCCAGATACGGTTCGTAGTATACTGTCGTCGTTGAAGGCCCACTCGTCTGTGGCCGTAAGTGGGACCGTAAAAGCATCGACGAAGGCACCTGCGGGATTTGAGATCATACCAGACGAGCTACGTGTCTTTTCAGATGTGGAGGCCGTACCGCCGTTTGAGCCGGTTGCAAGGACGGTCAAAAACATCGACACCAGACTGGAGATGCGCCCGATAGACCTGCGGCGCTCTGTACTCTTGCACACGTTTAGGATCCGAAGCCGTATACTGCAGGCCATCCGTGCTTATTTTACGACGGAGGGGTTTACTGAGATAAATACACCAAAGATAATATCTAGCGCAACTGAGGGGGGCGCCGCACTCTTCTCCATATTCTACTACGACAAGCAGGCTTTTCTGGCCCAGAGCCCACAACTGTACAAGGAACAGCTCACCATGAGTCTTGAAAAGGTCTTTGAGATTGCCCCAATATTCAGGGCCGAGTCATCACGTACACCACGCCACCTCTCTGAGGCCATCTCGATAGACCTTGAAGAAGCGTTTGTGGATTACAACGACGTGATGAACCGAATCGAAGGGATCGTGGGCGCGTCAGTCGATGCAGCAAGACTATACGTGGAGAATCATCTGGATGCCGAAATTGCCGTACCGGAGATGCCTGATTGCATACCGCGTCATACATACGAGGAGCTCGTAGGCCGGCTGCAAAAGACAGACTCCAAGATGGAGTGGGGCGATGATCTATATCCGTCTGATCTCAAAAGACTGAAACTTGACGGATTCTACTTTATTACCGATTGGCCCCTAGGGCCGAAGCCATTTTATGTAAAGGAGACTAAAGGCGGCGACTATGGGCGTTCAATATCAGAGTCATTTGATCTCATGTATGGCGACCTTGAGATCTCGTCGGGGAGTACCAGAATTACAAGACGTGCGGACCTAGAGTCAAACATGAGGAGAAAGGGAATGAATGTCGACTCGTTTGGGTATCACTTGAGGGCCTTTGATTATGGCATGCCGCCACATGCCGGGTGCGGCATAGGCCTTGAGCGGCTTTTGATGGCGTTGACCGGCCTTGCAAACATACGCGATGCCACGTTCTATCCTAGGGATGTGGACAGGCTTGTTCCATAACTGGTGTTGCATGCCTGCCACTTTGGACGCGACTGGGCACTACTTGCATCTGTGCAGGAGACGTATCACATGAATCTCTACTCTAGGCGCCTACCTTTGATACTGATTGTCGTACTTGTATGTATCTTAGTTGTACAGTATGTGGTAAACGCGCCCGAAGCAGACCGCCTTATAGATCCTGTCACCTGTGAGATATATGCATCCGATCTGCCCGGCGGTGAGAGGACGTACCTAGGAGAGTTTGATCCCAAGTGTCTGGAGATTCGGGAGATATTGAATCCGTGACCTTAGTATGCGGTAATTCACTAGCCGTGACAGATGTACTGCAGGGACAAATTAGGTAGTCTAGTGGTGTCACTTTAATCCGCATTGATAACTACATATCCTTTAGTTGTAACATATCAAAAAACATACCAGAACCAGTGAAAAATACTACTGTGGTTATGGGCGTCTGCCTATTCGTCTGTGGTGTGGACTCTGCTAGATATGGTGAAGAAGATTCATTTCTGTAAACAAATTCTGCCTGCACCGGCCCTTTGGTAGCAAGAGATCAGACGATGTCTACCAAACAGATCAAGTTAATAATATCTTGCAGGAGCAGAAGATGAATGGCAACAGAAGAGGAGATTGTGGACATCTC
>RKRU01000095.1 GCA_007571225.1 Nitrosopumilaceae archaeon
CAGTTGGAAACGAGGCAGTTGGAAACGAGGCAGTTGGAAACGAGGCAGTTGGAAACGAGGCAGTTGGAAACGAGGCAGTTGGAAACGAGGCAGTTGGGAGCATAGCAATTGTAGTTGCAGAGTTCAACATGGAAGTGACATCGCGAATGCTTGAGGTTGCAAGGGAGAGATCACGCATGCTGAACCTGAATATAGTCAAAATATCCAAGGTTCCCGGTACGTTTGATATGCCCGTGATTGTAGATGCCCTTCTTCGCAGGGACGATGTGGATGGGGTGGTGACGCTGGGAGCTGTAATAAAGGGGCAGACCAAACATGACGAGATAATATCCCATTCTACTGCGCGGGTGCTTGCGGATCTTGCAGTCAAGTATGAAAAGCCCGTCTCGCTGGGGATCACTGGGCCGGGCATGCAGGAGAGACACGCATTTGCACGCATCAGGCCTGTCGCCGAACGTGCAGTGGAGGCAGTCATAAAGACGGGCAACGAACTTTTGAAGGTGAGGAAATAGTTGGTACAGCTCAGCATTCTCACGATTGTAGGGTATGGCCCTTGGACGCTTACCTTGGGAAGCGACAGGGAGCACAGGCTACAGATGCTGCAGGCATCGCTGTATGCGGAGGTACAGCAGCTCTTCTCTGATCAAGGGTGCATCGTGTTTCCAAACCGCGCCGACGAGTTGTTTGCAGTAAGCAACGGACTAAGTCTTGACGATCATGTGAGGATACAAGAGTCGTTGGCATCCAAATTCGATGTACGTCTGCGGATTCTGTTGGGTGGGGGGGAGAACCCGGGCGCCGCGCACCGGGAGGCGTCTCTGGCAGGCTCCAAGCGTGACGATTACATGTTAAATACAGAGCATCAGATATACGGATCTGCCAGTTTTGCATCAGACTCTGGGGAGGGTGATGTGAATATTCTGCATATGGATGTCGACGATCTCAGCGGCATGGCACGTTCACCATATGATATATCCGTATTGATGTTTGGACTGTATGCCAAAATGTCAAGGTTCTTCTTTGATCTGGATTCCCTTGCGTTCTTTATGGGAGGAGACAACTTTATGATAGTCGCATCGGAGCAGGCACCGGCCGCATCACGAAGGTTTGTGGATGCGGTGGAACGGGAGGACGGCGTCGTCTTTAATTGTGGAGTTGGCAGGGGGCGCACCGGCAGGGAGGCAGCCGGGCTTGCAACCGAATCCCTTGATATGATAAGAAAGTTGCGCTCCCCTGATGGTGCGGGCCCGGCTGCTGCCACCGCCACCACGACGAGAAGATCACGTGTTTATGAGCACAAGACCCAGGACTGGCTATGACGGCGCCACCACGGCCGTCTTGCAGTACCATGTGTTTTGTCGTTTTCTATGGCGCCGGCGGGGAGTGCATATGACGGCGCCACCACGGCCGTCTTGCAGTACCCGGGGCCGGATATCCGGTACAGCACCTGTATACAGGCCCGCCATCGCTACTTCTTTGCATCAACAATCTACTGCCACCCATGTTGCCACACACGGCCCCGCCCCTGCACCCCGCACACCACAATCATTGCTGTTAAAGAATGCCTCTGCGCTGCTGGGGCCTGAACTGGAGTACGCTCCAAGTGTAGACATACTGGTTGTAGACGGGGTCTTCAAGGAGATCAGGATGGGTGCGTATACGGGCGCCACTGACTACAACGACGCTGCAGACTACAACGACGGCGCTGTCGCCACGCGATTGCATCATGACATCTCGTGCGGTGTGATGGACTGTGAGGGACTCTTGATAATCCCGGGCCTGATCAATGCCCACACCCACATAGGCGACTCTGTGGGCAAGGATGCCTCACTGAAAGGAAGCGTGGATGACAAAATACATCCAGTCATGGGACTAAAGCCCCGTATATTGGCAAGGACCCCGCCTGCCGGCCTTGTGGGGTTTATGAGATATTCTTGCATCTCGATGCTCCGCAGGGGGACCACTACGTTTGTTGACTTTAGGGAGGGGGGCAGGGACGGAATAGGTATGATCAAGGAGGCCCTCCAGGATGTCCCAATACGATCCGTAATACTGGGCAGGATGAACCACTATCAGACGGCCGACGAGATACGCAGCAACACATCGCCGTTCACACCTGCCATGGAGGGGGAGCTGGAATGCCTGCTCCATGAGTGTGATGGGATTGGCATCAGCGGGGCAAACGAGAACAGCGACGATGCCCTATGCCATTATTCTGGGACCGGTAAGCTGCGGGCCATCCACTCCTCTGAGACTCCAGAAAGCGTGTCTCGATCGTTGGAGATGACAGGTAAATCGGAGACCGTGCGGGCACTTGCGTTAAAACCGCATATCCTAGTACATATGACCCATGCATCTACAGAGGATCTCAGAGCAGTGGCGGGGTCGTCTGAGATACGGGGAATAGTGGTGTGTCCTAGGGCCAACTCTGCGCTAGCAGAGGGGATACCGGACATCATAACGATTGGCAAGCAGACAGGCTGCGTGCTGGCCTTGGGAACAGACAACGTGATGGTCAACCCGCCTGACATGCTTCGGGAGATGGACTATGCATGGAAGACGATGACTGCCATGCACAAGACTCCCGTGGACCCGACAGAGGTGCTGAAGATGGCCACGGTCAACGCGGGCCGCATGCTGGGGATGCCTGTGGGAGTGATAGGCAAGGGAATGCTTGCCGACTGTGTAATGATTGAGAAGCACTCGCTGGATCTGGAGCCGATGCACAATCCGCACGCGGCAGTCGT
Organism: Nitrosopumilaceae archaeon; assembly: GCA_007571225.1. Classification (GTDB taxonomy): domain Archaea; phylum Thermoproteota; class Nitrososphaeria; order Nitrososphaerales; family Nitrosopumilaceae; genus Nitrosopumilus. Next base: position 2,748 of record RKRU01000095.1, read on the forward strand.
ACACAGGACAACCGAATCCTCAATACGAGCAGTAATGGTTGGAGGGCGCACGGCGCATGGGAAGATCATCTAGGCCGCGTGTAATTCTGAGCGCCGCAGTATCCATAGACGGCAAGATTGCAACCGTCGGAGGCGACTCTGAACTCTCCTCGGAGCGGGACATCATACGGCTGCACGGGCTTCGGAGCATGGTCGATGCGATACTAGTTGGCATCAACACTGTTCTGGCCGATGATCCGATGCTGACCGTACGCCGGGATTCGACTGCGGGACGCAATCCTACTCGCGTAATACTGGATTCTGAGGCCCGGATTCCCACAACCTCGAAGATAATAACCACAAGCAAGGACATACCCACTATAGTGGCCGTGTCGCAGCATGCACCCCGTGACAGGCTGCAACGACTGCGGCAACAATCTTCGGTTGATGTGGTGGTTGCAGGCACGTCGTCTGTAGATGTCGTGTCCTTGCTTGCAGAGTTGGCAGAGCGCAGAATTGACACAGTCCTAGTGGAGGGTGGCGGGACGGTAAACTGGGAGTTTGTGCGCAGGGGGCTCTTTGATGAGGCGGTAGTGACGGTCTCGCCGTTTTTGCTCGGTGGAAGGGATGCCGTCTCGCTTGTGGAGGGGGACGGTTTTTTTGATGTACATGATTCCCCGCGACTGCATCTAAAGTCGGTGGAGCGGCTGGATGACCATATTGTGCTGGCGTATGAGCAGGTCTGAGCTGGTTGGATGTTTATTTTGTTGTTGTTGCTGATGATGAGTAACTGTTTATGTCCAGTGTAAAACAGCCCCAACCCAGCATTTCTTGGCCAAGTCAGCAACCAAATCCATGTCATGTAGGATTACACAACAAACTCGCCTCTTACGCCTATTTTTATATAAAAATTATAAACACAAGACACGGATAAACATTAATGACTCGCTTGGAAAACTTTTTACAATTCTTGGAGTCGGAATTACTTCCAAACATTGACATTACCGGAAATTTTGTACATCGCTTTTGCATACAGAAGTATGTCTATATTGCCACGCATTCGTCTTTTGGTCTAGACATGAGGTACGATTTTGATTTGTATGTACATGGCCCGTATTCACCCGAGTTAACCGCAGCCTACTATGATTTGGCTGAGAAGAACTGGCGCAATGGTGCTGATCCACGCAGCTTGGGCAGATTTAACAAAAGTGCGTATCTTAAACTAGTCAACGGCAAGAGCCGCCATTGGCTTGAAGGCGCATCTACGATGATGTTTTTAG
>RKRU01000183.1 GCA_007571225.1 Nitrosopumilaceae archaeon
AGCAAGAGATCAGACGATGTCTACCAAACAGATCAAGTTAATAATATCTTGCAGGAGCAGAAGATGAATGGCAACAGAAGAGGAGATTGTGGACATCTCCCGGCTTGTAAAGATTAGGATAGTCGACCACCGCGAGTATGTAGAAAAGGTACATGACATGATCAATTTTTTTGGGATGCTGGACTCTGCGGGAGTTATGGACGATGATCTCCATGTGCGTGACATACCTCTGTCGCATCTCCGGGAAGACAAGTATGTCGCATCCGATGCAAACCTCATGGACAGACTAAAGCACGACAACGACGGCTATGTTAGGGCGCCTGGAATGAATTGACCGATATCCTCAATGTATCTGCACTTGAGTACGTGCAAATGGTGCGCACTGGGTCGTTTACGGTGAGCGAGTTTCTCTCCGAGACGCTGGACCAAATACAGGACCTTGAGCCGAGATTGCATGCATACCTCTCAGTTGCAGATGAGGCTGCACTTACGTCACAAGCAAAGGGGATAGACCGGAGGCTGAGATCAGGAGAGCGCGTAGGGGCGTGCGCGGGAATGCCTATATCACTCAAGGACAACCTGTGTGTTGCAGGAGGAAAGACCACCTGTGGCTCTCGGATGCTTGAGGGGTACGTGGCGCCGTACGATGCAACCGTCGTATCAAGACTGCGCGCAGAGGATGCCGTACTTGTGGGTAAGACCAACATGGACGAGTTTGCTATGGGGCTCACCACCGAGTTTAGCGCCTTTGGACCCAGTCGAAACCCGTGGAATACTGAGTATGTTCCGGGTGGCTCGTCTGGGGGTAGCGCGGTTGCAACTGCGGCGCGCGAATGCGTGGCCTCGCTGGGATCGGATACGGGCGGTTCTGTAAGAAACCCGGCCAGCTTCTGTTCGGTGGTGGGGTACAAGCCCACGTATGGCCTGGTCAGCAGGTACGGACTGATCTCTTACGCAAACAGCATAGAACAGATCGGACCATTGACTAGGACGGTGGGAGATGCAGCGTTTCTGCTAAACATTGTGGCAGGAAGTGATGCCAACGATGATACCACACTTGACGGTGGTACGGGAGGCGGTGAGATGGCTACGGACTACCTTGAAGGCATAGACGACGGGATAGATGGCATGCGCGTAGGGGTGATAAGGGAGATGATGGACGATAATGCCGTGGATCCGCAGGTGGCAGAGGCCACTTGCCGGGCGGTGTCGGACCTTGAACAGATGGGGGCAGTCTGCAACGAGATATCCGTCAACATGGTGATGTACTCGGTTGCCGCTTACTATACGATTACGGCAGCCGAGGCCGAGAGCAACCTTGCTCGATACGACAATCTGCGGTACGGGTATGATCATGTGATGGACGGATACGGATTCAGCAGCTACATAGAGGAGGCCCGAAGGATGTTCGGCCCCGAGGTGGCAAGGAGGATAATCGTGGGGGGGTTTGTATCATCTGCAGGACATGCAGGACAGTACTATATGAAGGCGCTAAAGGTAAGGGGCAGGATTACCCAGCAGATAGGTGAGGCGTTCCAGACATGCGACCTGCTAGTGGCCCCCACGGTTCCAATCTTGCCGTTTCGGATGGGTGAAAAGTCCGATAATCCTGTAGAATTGTTCATGGTAGACCTCAATACGGTAACCGCCAACTTGACAGGAAGGCCCTCAATATCGGTACCGTATGCCGTGTCTAGGGAGGGGCTTCCGATCGGGGTGCAGATAATGGCAGACATCATGCAGGACCGGCTGCTGCTGCGCGCGGCGCGCGCGCTAGAGAGCAAGGCAGCACTAGGAGAGGTGCCCCTTGGCTAGCAGTGTGTATGACGGTACCGTCCCCGCACACGGCAACACCCCGAGGCCCGTAATAGGCCTAGAGATACACTGTCAGATGACCAGCCTTCACAGCAAGCTCTTCTGCCCGTGCAGAGCAGACTATAGGGGCATGGGGCCCAACGAGAATACCTGTCCTGTATGTGTGGGACTGCCGGGCACACTGCCGCGGCTGAACCGGGAGGCTGTCCGAAGGGCCGCAATGATCGCCATGACGCTAAACTGTAAGGTGCCGCGAAAAATCTCCTTTTTCAGAAAGAACTACTTTTATCCAGATCTGCCAAAGAACTTTCAGATTACACAGCTTGACATGTACGGCGACACAAGCGTAGGTGGAAGGGGTTCAGTCGTGGTGGGGGGTAAGACCGTCGCGATAAGGAGGATCCAACTTGAGGAGGATCCGGGCCGGTTGATATACAGGGGCACATCTGCCAAAAACAGGATCACGCTGGTGGACTACAACAGGGCCGGTACGCCGTTGGTGGAGATAGTGACGGAGCCTGACTTTGAGAGTCCGCGTCAGGTGAGGCTCTTTTTACAGATGCTCTCTGATATGCTGTCAAACCTCAAAGTCTCCGATCCAAGTCTGGAGGGGGCCATGAGGGCAGACGCCAACGTGTCGCTTGAGGGAAGCAGCCGCGTAGAGATAAAGAACATCAGCTCGTTTCACGATCTTGAAAAGGCGCTCAAGTTTGAGATTGCCCGGCAGGAGGCGCAGTATTCAAGGGGGCTTGGAATACCTCAAGAGACCCGACACTGGGATGCCGCTCGGCGCATAACCATACCGTCTCGATCAAAGGAGGCCGACATGGACTACCGGTACCTGCCCGAGGCGGACATACCGTGGATACGCGTGGATGACAAAGAGATAGACGAGCTGAGAGCGTGGATGCCAGAGAGCGTCGGGTCGAGGAGGACTAGATACGTCGACGAGTATGGGATTCCGCCGCAGGTAGCAGACGTGCTGTCGTCTGACCGGTTCTACTCGGACCTCTTTGATGGGGCGCGTACCGACGAAAATGCAAGGGAGCTTGCCAATATAATCACCACCGACCTGATGGGAATCCTAGGAGATGGAGGCAAGGGCGGGTATTCTGGCCGCGTCACATCAGAGCACCTAGGGGAGCTGGCAGACGCCATAACTGCGGGTAGAATGGCGCGCAACTCTGCAAAGCAGGCCCTGCGCGAGATGGCCAGAACGGGCAGGAGGCTAGGTGAGATCTCAACAGGCTTGGATAGACTCTCAGACGAGATGGAGATTGGAAGGATAGTACATGAGGTGATCTCAGAGGAGCCGCAAGCGGCAGAACAGGTCGGAGCAAATCCGCAGGCCGTCAACTATCTGGTGGGCAAGGTGATGCAAAAGACGCGCGGGAGGGCGGATCCGAAGATCACGTTGGAACTGTTGAAAAGATCACTACAGTCGTAAAGTTCTGTTGTAACTGTTTACGTCCCGCATCAACATGAAGAAAGTGGGGCCTCAATGTCCACGACATGTTGTTGAAGGCCTTATGAGATACACAAACAGTTAAAATTAAATTAAATGTCTGATCCATACAACAATAATGCAAGCGATTAATCTTTGTGTTAGTTTGTTTCTTTGCTTTTATTCATTGGATCTGTTGCATGAATGCCATGTATACTATCATTTCAAGAGATGATGCATTTGGCAGCAACCAAACCCGCCCAAGACCGTTTGTTAGACTCTGTGTGTGACCAGATATCTAGTGAGGCCACCATAAATGATCGCATCATGCTGAAGAAGGTAATTGCCGACGTAATTCCCAGACATCCGAACTTTGCTAGGGAGTTGCTTCCTATAACACGCAGCGGCAGGGAGTTTTTGGAGTCTAGAGGCATCAACATATTCAGGATCAAGATGGATCCCTATATCGACTACGAGGATCCTGAATTGTTTGGTGTTACCGTGATGTTTGCTGTGAGTGATGATGATCTTACAGACGAAACCGAAACGGCCATGCAAGCATATCTAAACGCACAGTATGGTAGTGTGATGAATTGCGTTGTTGCCTGTTTTGAATAGGAATGAACCCTCATGATTTTCGTCTGTAATATATCGAAATTATGTCGCCCCGTCATTCTGTATCCCGCTCCATCCATTTTGGGTCGCTATCCCTAATTTCTCTTGTGGCAGTCCGGTTGTGAAATGCC
>RKRU01000082.1 GCA_007571225.1 Nitrosopumilaceae archaeon
CCGCAGTCGGGCACTGCCATTTACCGTCGGTGCGCCGTTATGGTACAGTGAGCAGGTGGGGGCGGCTGTACTAGGCAAACCGAGCGAGCCGGCAAAACTTGTGGCGTGCTTCAATGGTAGCGAGGGCGGATGGGGGCGGCTGTACCCGGCAAACCGAGCGAGCCGGCAAAACCCACCCTCTACAGGCAAAGTTCTATCCATATGAACTGATTATCAAGTCCGCCAAATTTTTGGCAAGGCACCGTTACAGATTACTCCCTTTACAAGCACCTAGTAGATGTTTGAGTCCCTCACGCCTGAATAACTGATCCCAAGTACAAATTCCGCAAATTGTTTACACCTAGCCTTAATGGTTGTGGAGGAGGAGTAACCTGTAACGGGGTAACCTGTAAGAGCACACCTGTAAGAGCACCCCCACATTGTTTATAGTAAGGATGCCAAAAAAAGAGTCGTGCGATCAGACGAGAGAATTCACATACATCTAGTCTCCATATGGAGAGAGTCCCTAGGCCTCTTTGCAGTGGGCGGCAGGGAGGGAATGCTGCTGTTCACCGACAGACACATGATGTTCGTACACAAGACCATGTCAAAGAGCAACTGGTGGGATGCCATAACGAGGAGGCAGGTGGTCAAGTTCATCAGGTCCAAGAACACCATGATCCGTCATGACGGGTACAACGAGGATGACCTGCTAGACGATCTGGAAGACGAGAGAAACGTGGAGGTTCCGTTTGAGTGTATAGTCGACATCAGTTGTGCAGAAAAGTCTTGGGGTAGCACGCTGGATGTGGAGTACGAGAATGCAGGCGGCAAGGTAGAGAAACACAGGTACTCGGTGGCGCAGGACTGGGTAAAATATCCTGCAAAGGAGCCGACTAAGTACATGAAGGTAAACTGGGATCCCGTTGTGATGTTTGTAAGGGAGAAGATGGCGGCGGCGCAAGGATGATGGTGCGGTGACAGGGCGCGTGTACGCAGTCGGCGTGGGTCCCGGTTCCCCATCATATCTAACGGGCAGGGCAGAGGAGGTCATATCTGGATGTGACGTAATAGTTGGGTACCGATATACGCTCGATACGATAGCCCATCTGACAGGTGGCAAGACCGTATATGAGGTCACCATGACAACGCAGGAGGACACGCTACAGGAGGTGGCGGCCGGGCTTGGTAGCAGAACCTTGGTGGTGCCCTTTACCGGCGATGCAAATTTTTCAGAGTCAGAAGTGACGGACAGACTTGGGGAGATATTCGGCGGCGTCGAGATTATACCAGGCATAAGCTCGTTTCAGGTTGCAGCCGCCAAGGCAGGCGTGCCGCTTGACAAGTCCCGGGTGATCACCATGCATGTTACGTCATCCATTGAAGGCAAAAAGCAGGAGATGTGCAGGGCCCTCGTATCTGGACTGAGCGTAATACTCATCCCGAGGCCGTGGCCGAAGAGGCCGGATCTGCAGTTTATGCCGTCAGAGGCGGCCGCATACATGAGGGAGCATAATTTCGATACGAGGCGCATGCGCGCAAGCGTCTTTGAGGCCCTCACCACGGAGCAGGAGAACCGATTTGACGGTACCGTATACGAGTTGGAGGGAAAGGAGTTCTCTGACATGTGTGTGGTAGTCTTCAACCAGGCCGTTCCAGATTCTTATATGAACTACAGGTGGCAGTGGGACGCCTCTTGATGTCCGCAAGGAGTGCGTTGTTATCCATCAGCCTGCATTCCAAACTAGGTTCACTCAACTAGGTGGCTGCAAGGAGCGCGTTGTCATCCATCATTTCTTGCGCTTGCTCTATCATATAGAACTCAATGTAGCCGCCTGCCAGCAGGAGCGCAATTACAACTCCAATCTCCACAAGCAGCGGTCTTCCCTGGTCGGAGATCCCAGCCTTCTGGACCAGCGCCATAATCATAAGAAGGCTTCTTGACATGGCAAGCGAGTATGCTGTAACCTCCATCACACCAAAGGGGGAGAGGAAGAGTACTGCCAGTGGCTCGATCCCCACAAGTTCGGGCATACTCGCACTTATGGCCGCAAACGCATAACCAGTGGACCACGAGGAGAAGAGTCCCCACGCAACGCCAAACCCCGGAACAAACATCGGCAGCGCAATTGTCGTGTTGTGTACGAATATTCCAAACCCGTCTATCCCCTCCACCAGCTTTTCAAACTCCGACATGAAGAGATCCGACTCGGCCTTGGATACCTCCGACATGGAGCCTGCCTGGAATACTGCTGTAAACACGACCATAACGGCAAAGAACGCCACCAGCCTAGAAAGCTTCATAGGTTTTTACGGACTGTTTGTTATTTGGGTGTGTTGAATGTCAGTACTCAGACTGTACAACTCTAGTCCTGCCCGGTACAAAAAATAACCGTAAGAAGCCTCCCCGGGCGCGTATTGCGAATGTTTCAGTTTCATCCGGGCGTGTACGACAACAAGGTCGCTAGAACCACACAGGAGCAAACAAGGCAGTGGTGCCCCGGGCATGGGGCACGATTTAATTAAGTTGTGACGCGTAACAGGGCATGGAGAGGGACCGTGTATTTGCGCTGAAATACGCGTTAAACAGGGGCTTTCAAATACACCCAGACGCGTTTGAGATACTCAAGGCGGTCCCGTCCACCGCGCTTGAGAAGGTGATCAAGGGTATGGTTAGGGAAAATTCAAGGCAGCGGCGCTTCCAGATAACCAGCGACGACCTTGAGTCTTACCTTGGCTTGAAGGATGATGGTGACAATGCAGTCGAATCCGACCTAGCAGTCGTCTCAGACCCGACCGGGCACACCACCACCGCGGCAGGTGTGGATGGATACGGGGCGCTGTTTCGGAGCAGGTACGACAAACTTGTGAGGATCGTCTCGGAGAGGCCCGAGGCGCGGCAGCTCAAACCGATCTCTGGCGCGGCCAACCAGGCAAAGGAGGGAGGAGAGGTATCGGTGGGGGGGCTGGTCCAGTACAAGGAAGCCGAGCGCGGTAGGGCAAAGCTCGGCATCGAGGATCCGTCTGGGGTGCTATCGGCGCCCGCATATGGTGGCGACTTGCAGGAGGCAGTGGGAGGCCTGTTGCAGGACCAGTTTGTAATGGCCAAGCTCGGATACGGTCCTTCCGGGATGCTTGTAAAGGATATTATACAGCCGGACATACCGGCCCGCACGCCGAGGAGGTCCAGAAGCGAGGCATACGCCATACTCATATCGGATCTTCACGTAGGATCCAAGTATTTTATGGAGAACGAGTTTCGGGAGTTTGTCTCATGGTTGTCAAAACCAGACACGGTTGCAAGAAGGACCCGGTTTCTTCTGATTTGTGGTGACGTTGTTGATGGTGTGGGTATCTACAAAGATCAGGACCGGGAGCTGGTACTGCAGACAGTAGAGGAACAACTCGGCCGTCTTGATGAGATTCTAGGTAATGTTCCCGAACGGATCAGGATTGTAATTTCGCCTGGAAACCACGACCCAGGTAGGAGGGCACTCCCCCAGCCGGCAATACCAGAGAAATACTGTCCGGGTTTGTGGGGCCGCAAGAATGTGGTCATGGTGGGAAACCCCGCAGTTGTCTCCCTGAATGGAGTGCATGTATTGATGTTCCACGGACAGTCGATAGACGATATAGTAAAGGTTACCCCCGGGCTCAGTTATGACAAACCTGCAGACGTGATGAGGTGTCTTCTCAGGGCGCGGCATGTCAGTCCCATATATGGTGGGACGCCGATAGCTCCCGAGTTGGAGGACTGGATGGTGATTGAGGATATTCCAGATCTATTTCATGTGGGCCACGTACATAGGTGGGCAGTCGATAGGTACAAGGGTACACTCCTAGTCAACTCGGGCGCGTGGCAGAGACAGACGCCGTTTCAGACAAGTGTGGGTATAACACCCAATCCGGGAATCGCCACCATGATCAACCTAAAGACGTTTGAGATGTCTTACAAGGATTATAGTTAGAGTGAATTGGGCAACGCAGGTGCATGAATTGTTGGGACCGAGTACATGAATG
>RKRU01000090.1 GCA_007571225.1 Nitrosopumilaceae archaeon
CATATGGCCAACAACAGCCCCAACGGAGACGCCATACAGAGCATGTAATTATCACCTTCATAGCAGCTTGTTCTTGGCGCTCAAGATTTAAGATACCCCCACCACACAACGCAGCTGTTGGCCAAGACTACCTGCGTCGTATCCTGCGGCAGTTCTGAAGTCTTGGCTGCGAGGATCTCAGAGAGGCTAAAGGCGGATCTGATCAGAACCGAGATCCGGGTCTTTGCCGACGGGGAGAGCAAGATCAGACTGCGACAGAAGATCACAGGCGACAGGGCCATAATAGTACAGTCACTTTACCCCCCAGTCGACACCAACCTGTTCAGGGCACTCTCCCTGATATCAAAATCTAGGGAATGTATGACGGATGTAACCGCAGTCATTCCATACATGGGGTATGCAAGGCAGGACATGGAATTTCTCCCAGGTGAGATAGTAACAATGGCCGTACTAGGCAAGCTCTTCAAGGGAGCCGGAGCATCAAATGTGGTGGTAGTAGACATGCACAGTACTAGGGGACTAGAGCTCTTGGGCGCCAACGCCATCAACGTCACCGCCGTACCGGCACTTGCACGATACTTTGCAGACATGCATATAGATAACCCACTGGTGGTCTCGCCGGACTCTGGAGGAGCGGCGCGGGCAGAACTGTTTGCGTCAAACCTTGGAGCAGATACAATCATGCTAGACAAGAAGAGAGACAGGAACACGGGACAGGTTCAGATTACAACAACAGAGTCGGATGTGGCGCGGGGTAGAAACATAATTTTGGTAGATGACATGATTAGTACGGGCGGAAGCATAGTCAAGGCCGCCCAGTTTCTAAAGAGCCAAGACTGTGGCGAGATGTTTGTGGCGTGTACGCACGCCCTGCTTGTAGACGGAGCCCAAGGCAAGATAAAGGCGGCCGGGGTATCTGAGGTTGTGGGCACCAACACAGTACCAGGCCAGAACGGAGTGGTAGACGTATCTGAGGACATTGTCAGAAAGCTGGCTGCCGCCTGACTGCTCTGGACCGATAGAACAGCAGGGCCTTGTCCGGTTGCGGGCCGGCCACACGGTAGCTGCCATTATGGTTGTACGGATCGGATCTAGATAGGCATAAAACAGACAGTATGTAACAACGGCCACAAGATGAGACTCTTATTCCTAGGAACGGGCGGCGCACAACCCACAAAAACAAGAGGCCTGTCATGCATCTGTATAGAAAGAAACGGCGAGATCATAATGTTTGATGCAGGCGAGGCGGCGCAAGTTGCATACCTCAAGATGGGATTGGGATGGAACAAACCGATGAGGATATGCATTACACATCTTCACGGGGATCACTGCACGGGTCTGCTAGGCCTCCTGCAGACCATGTCTATGCAGAACAGGACAAAACCCCTAGAGATATTTGGTCCCGCTGGACTAGAGGAGTTTGTGCTTACAAACATTCGTATTCTCAATTTTCGGCCCACCTTTACCATATCCGTCAGTCCGATAAGTCCTGGAGTAATATTTGAGAATGGGGAGTACGAGATCCACGCATCCCATGCAGATCACTCGATAACCGCATTCTCATATGTGCTGCAGGAGCGTGACAAGGTAGGAAGGTTTGATGTGGACAAGGCAGCTGCGCTAGGTGTTCCAAGGGGAAGCTTGTGGGGAAATCTACAGAACGGGTCTGCAGTATACACGGATCATGGAATCGTCTATCCAGAGCAGGTCCTAGGACCCAGCAAGCCTGGAAAGAGGATAGGCATCTCAGGCGACACTGCACCCAGTCCAGAGTTGAATAAGTTCTTTGAAGGATGTGACTATCTTGTCTTTGATGCCACCTTTCTTGACAGGGATTATCAGCGGGCAGTAGATACCCGCCACTCTACTGCCACACAGGCTGCAACATTGGCCAAAGCCTCCGGCGTCAAGAACCTAGTTCTGACCCACTTCTCTTCTAGGTACAAGGATTCATCACGACATCTTACCGAAGCTCAAAAAATACATCCCAGCGTGATTGCAGCAGAAGACCTGCTAGAGCTGACATTGGTGTGAACTGTCCAGATTGTTCATCAGTCCACAGGCTTGAGTGCCACGGTTCTGCCCACCAGCACGCCGTCTTCATTACGTTCATCGGTGGCAGTAATCATCACGGGAAACTCACTACCATCATTTGCCAGCATCCAGATCTTTGAAGTGTCGAGTATTCCGTTTCGCCAGTTCTCCATATGAGCTGCAATGTTGCCCTTGCTTCGTTTTGCAGTATGATGCAGGTAGCTGACGCCGATTACCTCCTCTTTTGTATAGCCCAGTCTATCAAGATATGTCTGGTTTGTATCTATTATAATACCATTGTAGTTCACAGATCTGTGCATTACAAACGGGGTCTCGTAACCCTCCCTTGCAGATACGTTGAATAACTTGCGCATCTCCTCTAGGTGTGAAACCTCCCTCATGGTGGCATCGCATCCTACAAGATTCCCGTCCTTATCATGTCTGACCTTAGTAGTCAGGATCACCTCAAATGACTCCTGTACGTCATCCTCCAGAACTATTCTATCGATGTGTGTTTCGGTAACCTTCCACGCTTCAAATTTAGCCCTTAACTCGTCTCTGTACTTTTCTGGGGTGTGCTCCAAGAACGACACGCCAAATATCTCGTTTATGGAATAACCCAGACGTTCTGCATATGCATGGTTACAGTCAACTATTATACCGTTGATGTCCACTGAATGATACAGTTCTGGTATTGACGTACTTATCATTCGGCTCATGTATAAAAAATTGGCCCATATCATATAAAATTAATGTATCTTTAAGGTATGACTTCACTTATCCCTCATATGGAATTTGATAATCCTATCAGGTGCTCCCAAGCACAACTGAAGAACCCGTGTTGTACTACTAGAGGTCTTTTTTACAGCCATTTTTTGTACTAGACATGGCAGGTGAAGTCATACGTCACGATTCTGCACATCAGAATTATTTTTCCCTTCATTCTCCTTCCTCTTCACCCTCTTTCGTCTTTTCCATTGAAGGAACTCAGCAGAAGATGGCGTATTGGCATTGGTGTAGTATGCCAACATACTGTCCTTATGTTTGGCGATTCTTTTGAGTCTGTCTCTTTCCTTAATGGATGAAACCAGATTGGATCTCAATACTGCTATCTTGTCTGCACAGGCACCACCACAGGAACACTTGCAGACACCGCATGAATCCATACTCGATTTTAATACTGCTATCTTGTCTATAGCAGTTTCCAAGGCCACCTCTAGTTCCCGATATGTACGCCGTCTTCTGCGCATGGACTGTGTTGTGTACGGGAGTATAAAGATCATTTGGTTGTTTTTGTAGGGTGTGGGGTACAGGGAACTCTAGATTTTTTGTACTGTGCGGGCAAGTGAAGTCATATACGCAGAAGTCATATACACACGACAGGCCCGTTCTAGGTAACCGTTTACGTCTCCCACGCTGGAATAACCGATTCTAAACACAAATTTGGCAAATTGTTTATGCTGGACGTAAGCATTTACCACTAGAATCGGTTGCAGTAAACGGTCCAGTCTAAACACAAAAAGGTACTACATAGGGATGTATGGCCATCATATAGAAGACAGATATGTTACTCAGTATCAGATAGGCCATTTACCGTTGCCTGCATCGTGACCGTGTGCGACAACATTAGAGGCGGCCGGATTTATAATTACCACATGATCGAATATTGTAACAAATGGGGTAGAACGATAAGCGAATCGGCCATAGTGTTGCCATCTGGATCGGCCGCCGTGACAGGCACATTCAAGATGGCCGTATGCGACATCATCTGGTTCGATATTGGAACAAAGACTAGAGGCGATCCGGTTGTCGGGGGCGGCTGCGGTACCTAATACGTCACAACAATGGCAAAGAACTCAGTGCCAGAAAGCCTAGCATACATTCAACGGATGATAGAATAAAAAGAAAAGAGGATGATGTAGTTTTTGTTGCCTA
>RKRU01000001.1 GCA_007571225.1 Nitrosopumilaceae archaeon
GCCAGACTATATAACCAAGCCTCCGGTACCGGCCTGCCAGACTATATAACCAAGCCTCCGGTACCGGCCTGCCAGACTATGTAAATAAACCATCCGTGAGTTTTGGTTAACTATATAAATATGACTTGAGTTCAAGTTACTGATGGTTCTGTCACAAGATCTGGTCGAATACAATCCATGGTGGGTGGACCCGGAAAAGATCAATGTGGATACTCAAATTGAAAGATGGAGCAACTCTGTTATGAAATGGGTTCCAAAAATCAAACATGCATTTGATTTTAACAATGATTTGGTGTACACTCTGCGCGGCCCAAGACAGATAGGCAAGACCACAGTACTCAAACTACTAATAAAGGATTTTTTGGAAAACGGAACACCCCCTTTGAACATCATGTATTATGCATTTGATGTTGAACGCAATCCAACAGAATTAGTTGTGCTGATTCGGAATTATCTTTACAATACCGAATCACAGAGAAACGGGGAACGGTGCTATCTCTTTCTAGATGAAATATCTTCAATAAAAAACTGGCAGAAGGGGATCAAGAAATTATGGGATCAAAAAAGACTAGAAAACTGTACCGTTGTCGCCACTGGTTCCCACACCGTGGACATTAAGATATCCGCAGAAAGATTACCCGGCAGGAGGGGTGACACTGAAGATGCATTAGACAAAACCATGCATCCTATGAAATTCTCAGAATTTGTATCTGCCGTGGATCCCGGTTTGAACAAGAAGATCAGAAAGAACTTTTCTCAAGCGTCGGACATGTCACTACTTGAAAACATGCTAAGGAACAACTCAGTGCACTCGTGTCTTGAAAGCATTCAGGTTTATCTACAGAAACTCAACCTTCATTTGGATGATTACATGCTGACGGGTGGGATTCCGAAGGCCGTCAATCAGTATGCAGTTTCCAAAAGAATAGATGAGGGAACATACACGGATCATCTAAACGCTATATTGGGCGATTTCAATGTGCTGAACAAACATGAAAATACATTTAGACAGCTGGCAAGAAATATTATCAAGCTTGTTGGCTGGACATCGTCGTGGCATTCTTTAAGGGAGGATACTGACATTGGAGCCGACAACACCGTATCTCAATATGTCGGTACTCTTGAGGATATGTTTGTCATATCGGTTCTGTATCAGTATAATTTGGAGACAAAAAAAGCGTTATACCAAAAAGCGAAAAAGATCCACTTTCAGGATCCATTTTATTTTCATGTTGTGAACAGCTGGATTTCAAATAGGAAATCATTTGAGACAAGTCACAAATTTGTAACAGATACGGAAAACCAGGGGCGTCTTGTAGAAAGCATAGTCGCAAATCATCTTGTTCAACTTGCGTTTTTGCGTAGCCGGAAAAAACAGATGTTTGACTATCACAATTATGTATACTATTGGAAATATCATAAGGACAGAGAAGTAGATCTGATCTACAACGACGGTGAAGGGGTGGAGATACCGATTGAAGTCAAGTTTCAGAAGAGTCCAACCAAGAGGGACCTTGATGGAATAATAAACTTCAAAAAACATACGGATACAGACACCGGTGCGTTGTTGCTTACAAAGGACACACTGGGAGTTGAAAGAGAGTGCATTATGATTCCCGTATCTATGTTTTTGTTGTTGATATGACCTGACGAACGATTTAGTCGTATTCACACAACTAGTTCCGTGACGCTGCAAGCATGGTTCTCTCCAAAATGCGTGACTTGGCAATCTCAGATACCGGCTTTGTCAAAAAGATGGTAGAACTTGGCGTGATTGTGTTGTGGGTTAGAATCCGGCAGGTACCATGGATGGTCCAGTTGATTTTAGGTCAAAACTTATTCACAAACAGGCCACGAAATACAGATAACTTCACCACATGGCCGCCTTGAGTGTATCACACGCATCATGTTGCCCAACATTTTTTTGTATATTGGTAAAAATTAAATATTTTTGTATGTAAACGGCATCATGGTCTCCATAATCAAGAGAAAAAATGCATACCATTATCTGGTGTACCACTCCGGCAGTGGCAGGCACGAACGATACCTTGGCAGAAACATTCCGGCCGACATAGAGTCCATAAAACAGAAATTCGAAGAAGAGATGTATCATAAGGAGAACATTCCGTTGCTTGAGCGGATAGCTGAGGGCTATTCCAGACATGCGGCAACCGTGGACAAAAAGATTACGGAACTGGAGCACTATGAGTTTAAGATCCACCACATCTACAGTACGCAGAGAATTGAGGGCGGTACTATGACACTGGGCCAGACAAGAAATCTACTGCGCTACAGGCTGTCCCCCCAGAATACTCCGATGGAGCACGTCACGGAGGCCGAACAGATGGAGAAGGTGTTTGACGAGATGCTTACCGCAAAACCGAATGTCTCCAAGGATCTCATACTGCGGTGGCATGAAATCCTGTTTGAAAGGACTGATCCGAATAATGCGGGAAGCTTCAGGCGCGCAGATGTTGCCCCGTACGGGACAAAAGTGGAATATTCGTCGTGGCCCGACGTAGTTTCGGACATTGAGAACCTTCTTGACTGGTACCACAAAAACGTCAAAAAAACGAATCCCGTGGTGATGGCCTCGGCCTTTCACAGACGGTTTGAGCTCATACACCCATTCATCGACGGGAACGGGAGAATCGGCAGGCTGCTGATGTTGCTCATGTTGCACGGAAATGGATACCCGATGATGAACATTCTGCCAAGGGAGAAGAATGTCTACATAAACAAATTGGAATCATCCCAGGTGCGGGATAACGACATGATTTTTCTAAAGTGGTTTGTCTCAAAGTATGTCAGGGACAACAAAAGATACTTGGGCTGACCGGCCGCGATCAAAGCGCGTTTTTAACAGCAGTCGTTGTAGTTTGACCCTGCGGGCCGAATACCCTGTGCGGGAGTATGACTCCATCTGTCCTTATATGGATCTGACACCCCTGTCATATGCACTTAAACACGACTGAAAAATCTATGTTGTACTGCTAAAGAGATCTTTTTTACAGCTATTTTTTGTACTAGGCAGGACAAGTGAAGTCATACGTGCGGGGCTGCAGGTACACTGCAACCGGTTCTGGTGTAAAATTGGAGTCGGACAGACTTTCAACTGCATGGCCGTTTTGATTCTACCACCAACTGCAAGATGTGCGATTCGTCAAACCGAGACACTTTTGTACAATATATAATCAGTATATCATGGACGGTCCAGTTGATTTTATGATGAGATTATTGACTTTGAAATCATACCGTTTTTGTGTATTTGGTGTGGTTGTGGCTGTGATTAGATTGGATTGGGTGCAAACGACTGGGATTTGTATGCCCTAGAGAGAACCCTAGCCAGCTCCCGTATTCTGGATAAAACCCCACCTTCATGTCATACAAATTTTTAGAAGAGTTGGGATATCGTCCATCTTTGAATGCATGTATATAATTCCCATCATTGATACGGTATGATTTATAATTATCTTTTGTATATACAAACGTATGTCAAAGTCAAGAGAGGCTATCGAGTTTGGGCGCAAAACCGCAGACGATATTGAGCATCTTGATCCAGTCGGCGCAAGAGCAATACGAAAATGTGCGGATGCCATAGAGCGATATGCCGACGAATTTGGTGCATAGGTTGGACGACCTAGACCGCGAATACAATCTTAAACTTGATGAATAGACATTACGTATACTGGCTGTTTTTCAAAAACGAATGCGGCCGTACTGGGATGGTCTGATCGGACAGGGTGGCAAATCCGGGGGATTCACAGGGTCGTACCCGGGTAAATAACGCACCAGAAGGACGTTTTCGGTTGAACAGTGGCAAATCCGGGGGTTCACAGGGTCGTACCAGGGCTGCATGTCGTACAAATCGCGCGCCTCCAGAAAACTTGATGTTTGTGAATAAAATTTAGCTAAAAAGTTGAACTTAATTTAGTTCCGTATTCTTAAAGTTGTTTGGA
>RKRU01000110.1 GCA_007571225.1 Nitrosopumilaceae archaeon
ACCGCCCTTGTACATGGCAATGTTACTGCAGCTCGCAGGTCCATAAGGAGTTGTGACGTTACGTGACAGATAAGGTTTGATATAACAACTGTTTACGTCTCGCCTAAAGCCTTCATCAGCATGTCGTGTACATTGAGCTCCGCTTTCTCCATGTCATGGTACATGAGTTAATTGTTGGTGTCCAGTGTAAACAATTTGCCAAATTTGTGCTTAGAATCGGTCATTCAGACACGGGAGACGTAAACAGCTACGACCCATGTATGAACTATTTATTTGCCCCATTGGGAGTCAGGGAATGTTGCAAAACCAGAGCCTGATTGCCGGTATCGGTATAATTTCAAGCCCCATACTGTTTGTAGTTGTGACATATCCAGAATCCATCGCGTGGAGCTGGAACGAGGGACGCGGCGGATATCTCTTCGGACTCATCTTTGTGGTGGCCGAGTTGATTGGATTGAAGATGACAATTACAAGAAGGAGGCTATATGCAGTAATCTCGATGGCGGCAGCCACCATTGCATACTTGGCTCTGCTAGAGTACGGGCTGCGGGACTACATAACGGGCTCGGCCGAGCAGTACAGTGTACAGCTCATCTACTCGTGGACATGGATGTGGGACTTTGTGGTGATGTCGATATTCATGGTGGTAGCCCTGTACGTCTTCTTTGGAAGACGGTGGATAAGGATAGCCCCCGCGGGACCAATATTCCTCTCCGGCACTGCAATAATACTGTCACTTGACGCGTTCTTTCCATATGATACCCTTGGGCCGTTGCAGTACGTCGTGCCGCATCTTGTACAGGCAAACGTCTGGCTGATTACGGCGCTGGACCTAGGTACCGCGATTGCTCGCGACAACCTGATGCTGCTAAGGGGCGATCACGGCTCCATGGCGCTCCGTGTGTTCTGGCCCTCAGCAGGAGTGCACAGCGTCATAATCTTCTCGCTTGTAATAGGAGCATTCATGCTCAAGCTCAACATCCCACGCCGGCGCAAGCTGATCTACTTTGGACTGGGAATTGTGGGGACGATAATTGTAAACATGATCAGGATATTCTCACTATCATGGTATGCCCTGAAGGTTACCGCGGATCCGGTGGCGTGGGAGGAGTACCACAAGATTGCCGGCGAGATAATGTTTCTGCCGTGGCTGTTTGCATTTATCCTAGTGGTCATACTGATAGAGTCAAGGCGGTTGAAGGCAGAAGAACGGCGCAAGGGGACTGCTTGGAGTACGACGGGTACGACAGATGGTGGTACGACGGGTACGACAGATGGTGGTAATACGACTGCGGGCACAGATGGTACGACGGGTACGACAGATGGTGGTAATACGACTGCTATGACTACTGATGCTACTACAACTACAACTACGGCAGCTGCCACAGACGGGGCCGATAGGGACTCTGAAAAGTCCCGACAACGTACCGGGGAATAATCCTACAACGGCAGCCGCCACAGACGGGGCCGATAGGGACTGCCTACAGAGACTGATAATACAACCATACTCACAGACATTCAACCGGGCAAATCCAACTAGGCAAGTCCAACCGGACAAATCCAGACAGCCACTCCACCAGTGCCAGGCCGTGTATCACAGGCCTAGAAGAATCTTGTGAGGTCGCTCTGTCCTTTGATCTCGGCAAGTTCTGTCACCCTGACTCCCACCCGCCTGATGGTCGTCTCCTGACTCTTCAGCGCGTCTCTCAACAGGGACTCTACGGTCTTCTTAAGCTCTATCACGCTTGAAGTGGGGTTTCTGAGTACCCTCGATTTTGACCGTACCGAAAGATCGGATTGGACAAAATGGATTCCAACCGATTTGAAGGTGCGGTTGTTGTCAAGCACGATCCCGTGTATCTCAGAACATATTGCATCTAGGTTTTTCTTGAGAAACTCAAAGTCCTTTGAGTTCTCGCTCAGAGTAACTATCTTGCTGTACTGTATCTGCGGCTCCCGCTCCCGTACGGGTTCGTAGTCTATGCCGCGGGCGGCATTGTAGATGTAGGTACCGGTCTTTCTGCCAAACTCCTGCGCAAGTGCAAAGAGATCAAGTTGTTTTAGGTCCGAGATGGTTCCAATTTTCATGTCAGACAACCGTTTTTCCGTCTTCTTTCCTATGCCGGGTATGTCCCTGATTTTGAGCGGTCCAAGAAACGAGTCTGTCTGGTCCGGTGTTACAAGCGTAAGCCCGTCGGGTTTTTTAAAGTCCGACGAGATCTTTGAGACAAGCTTGTTTGGCGATATGCCAACAGAACAGCTGATCCGGGTCTTTATCCTGACGGCATTCTTGATCTGCTGAGCCAGCCGCGCCGCCCTGACAAAATCGCCCTCCACCCGCTCCGTCACGTCCAGATAAGCCTCGTCACGCCCCACATACTCAAAGATGTCTGCAAACTGTCTTATCACAGTCATGGCATTCTCCGATACTTGCGCGTAATAATCAAAATCCACTGGAATAAACTCTGCATCTTCTGCACGCTCAAGCTTCCTCTTGGCAAACGCTATTGGCATTCCAGACTTGGCCCCGTACTCCCTTGCAACATAGTTTGCAGTGGCCACCGCCCCGCTGTCCCCTCCACGGTTGGAGTAAACGCATACACAGACGGGTCTTGTCTTCAGCGCGGGGTTGCGTATCTCCTCGCACTGGGCATAAAAGTAGTCAAAGTCTATGTGCATTATAGTCCTGACTGCACCATTCATCGTGCATTTACAGAGACCGCCCGTTATTATTTTTCGGTTCTAATGTAAACGTGGCAGGCTCATGGGGCACCGGCCAAGTCTGAGTGCAGATGATCAACAAGTCACACGAGTAATTGTCGTTTCCCCGTGCTAAGATTATACAGGATGCAGATTCAGTAAATTGATCATAACAAATCCAAATACCGCTCATACGGGCGCGAGGAACCTAAACGATACACAGGTAGTATCGCTTCATCTGTCTGCCGCACGGACATGACGGCTACAGTCTTTATGAACATACCTAGGAGACGGCCGAAACCCGTTGCGCATCTAAAGTCTTATTTGTAATCATTTTTGTGCCAGTCGCAGGTCATACAATTTGCCTGCCTGCGGTGTATACAACAGAACTTGCAGGCAGCGATGCTACCCCAAACGGCAGGCCGTACAACTCCACGTACGATGCTGTATATGCAGCAGAACTTGCAGGCAGCGATGCGCCTTCAAGCAGGCAGCATTCTGCGACAGTTATGCCCGTCGAACACGCAGCAACAGAACCTGCAGGCAGCGATTCCTAGTAACCTCAGGAACACTCAGATCTTTTGTGAGACGCATGTGGCATGTCCGATGTCGGCAGCCCCAGCTATCTGAGTGTGTTTGATGAGACTGTCTGCGACCACTGCAGTATGTCCCCCAGATCCGAGCTGAAGAGATCCGCTGATGCAATGGTGTCTGATTCCTTTTCAGAGACATCCCGGCTGTACAGTATGAGTCGCATGTCTCTAGAGAGCTTTGTTCTTGTGGGGCTTATGGCGTCGGCAAAAAAGTTCAGCCCCTCTGCAGTCTGTGAAAAGACTGCAACCAACATAAGTCCCTGCCTCTTCTTCCAGATCCTGTCCATCAGACGCTGAAAGTCCAGATCAAACATCACGTCTGCCACAGAAGATATGTCTCCCAAGTCAAATACCGACCAACCTTTGGCCCTGTAGGCAGCAGCAGTGATCTCTGCAGTCGACATGCTGCGCGCATCGGCCGCCATCACGACAACGCTACGGCGGGGGTCAGGCTGCTCTGGTGTGGTGCCAGCCCGCTCTAGGGTTTGAAGGGAACGCGATATGACAGAATGTAGCAGTCCCTGTTCTGCGGTTCCAATCTTGCCCTCGTCATACATCTCAGATATCAAATCAGACGCAGGTAATATCACCTCCAGTACAAGACGCGCAGCAGACGCCCCCGAACGCACGGAGTTGAGGATCAACGAGCATGCCTCGGATTCGGAACCCTCTGCCAGAATCCTAGAATACTCAGAGGACACCCTAAAGTAGTCATCTGGAAATGTAAATGATTCCTGGCCCTGTTCCAGCGACCACAGGGTCAGGTTGCCCATATCTCTCTGGTTAAGCGTCCCCTCCAATGCAAGGATCTTGAGGTACTTAGTTGTCGTAATGCGGCTCATGCCCATGATTTGCGCAAGCCTTGCCCCAGAGATGCCCGTCTCGGAGTTCTCTAGGATTCGGATCAGCCTCTCCCGTATCTCATATTTTGAATAACTCCGCGCCACGTGACGATTGGGCCTGTGCGGTATATAGTTTGGATGCCCGGCACAGGTAGAGTTGTCATTGGGTGGCGTAGTGCGGAGTGGTAGTGTGTGGTGGTATGGTGGCGTAGTGGTGTATAGGTGGTAGTGTGTGGTGGTATGGTGGTGATATGGTGGTGATATGGTGGCGTAGTGATGTATGGTGGAGACTAGGACACATCTGAATTATGCGCGGACGGCCGTATCTGTAGAATTGCAGGGGCAGGGCCACAATGCAGGGCCACAATGCAGGGCCACAATGCAGGGCCACAATGCAGGGCCGCAACATAAGATCACAATCGAGTCACGTGAACGAAGATTGGCCGTACACAGGAACATAGAATAGTATGAAATTAAATACGCAATTGCCTTATAATAAGTGGCATATGATAAAACAGATCAGTCTTGATGCGTGGCAGACCCAGCACTTGCTTGACTTACTGCAGATGGGATCCGAGATTGCCGCAAAGACTGACAGGGCCATAATCCTATACAGGCAGACGCTAGAGGAGGATAATGGATGTTATGAGGAGATCGTATGTACGCTTACTGCAGGGTATGTAGTGGAGCAGATTGTAACGTCTGGAGGCATGCTCGTACCGAGTTTCAGACAGCAGATGATATATCCCATAGCGGACTATCCGCACACATTACTTGCAAAGAGCAAGGACAGATTTCTAGAGGTGACGTGCAGACTAGAAGAGCAGCTTGGCCACAGAACCGAATAATGATGATGATGTTAACAGCAGAACATGCAAACGACGTATGTGTTTTAACCACATGTTAGACGGTAGGATGTGGATGCCGGCACCAAAAACGAACAAAAACGGCCGGTTTCAGTAGACAAGTCGACACCCCGTCTCTGTGTGTACAATCTCTTCAACCTTCTTCATCCATCACGGCCTTTCTGGCAATCCATACATGATATGTCCAGACAGGGCGTCATTTGATGTGTGGTGTGAGGAGCGGGTGGCTGTGGCAGTTTGCATGTGGTTACATTTGGAAGGGGATCATGGTAGTGTCATTTGATGTGTGGTGTGAGGAGCGGGTGGCTGTGGCAGCAACCACAGTGATATCTACATTCCGGGTATTATCGGGGTTGCAATCTCGATGAACTGTAGCAACGGCTCGGGATACACGCCGAATCCCACCAAGAACAGTATAGAGAAGATCATTACGGCAATTACGGGCCTCGGTTCTGCTACGCGCTTTTGCGTCTCACCTTCAAAGTACATCTTGCGCGTAATCCAGCCATAGTATGCAAGCGAGAGGGCGCTGTTGAGTACGCCGGCAATGGCAAGCCACGGGGCCCACCAGAGCGTTCCAGAGGCATCAAGCGCGCCGCCAAAGAGCATCAA
Organism: Nitrosopumilaceae archaeon; assembly: GCA_007571225.1. Lineage (GTDB taxonomy): Archaea > Thermoproteota > Nitrososphaeria > Nitrososphaerales > Nitrosopumilaceae > Nitrosopumilus. The sequence goes on from RKRU01000110.1 coordinate 5,614, forward strand.
CTTGCTCCAGAAACCAGACAAGGGTGGCACGCCGGCAAGTGCAAAGAGCGAGATTACAAGTCCCAGTGATGTAATTGGCATTCTCCGTCCCAAGCCTGCAAGCTTGTCAATATGTGTGACCGCCAGAGCCACTACGATACCTGCAACTGCGATAAAGGCGGCCCCCTTCATTACGGCATGGTTGAATATCTGATACAAGGAGCCCTGCAGCCCTAGATGGCTGTGGGGGGCCACGGCAAGCCCGATCAAGATGTAGCCCGCATGTGCGATGCTAGAGTACGCCAGCATCCTTGAGAGGTTCTTTTGCATGATGGCCGCCACATTTCCTACAGTCATAGTCATTACGGCAAGTATACCCAGCGCTAGGGTCCAGTCCGTATTCAGCGCGACTGCGCCCATCACCACTATGCGGATTGCGGCTGCAAATCCCGCCTTTTTGGTGGCGGCAGCCAGCAGCGTGGTAATAGGCGCCGGCGCCCCCTCGTACGTGTCGGGCAGCCACTGGTGGAACGGCACGAGCCCCATCTTGAATCCAAATCCTGCAATGAGCATGCCGACTGACAGCAGCGCAAGCGGCATCATTGCCGGGTCCAAGTTGGCATATCCTTCTATTACGTCGCCTATGTTCGTAGAGCCTGTAAGCCCGTACGAGAGCGATATTCCGTATATTATAATGGCAGACGAGAGGGCGCCGAACAAAAAGTATTTGAGGGCAGCCTCATTTGAGCTCGGATTCTTCTTCATGAACCCGACTAGCACATATGTGGGAATACTCATCAGCTCCCACGCCACAAACAGCATCACAAGATCGGTAGAATAGGCAACCAAGACCATTCCTATCGTGGCAAGCAGAATCAGCGAATAGTAGACTGCAGGAGACGCGTTCTCGTGCTTTTTCATGTAGGCAAAGGAGCCAGATACCGTAAACAGTGCCACAATCAGTAGGGCAATGGCAAAGAAGGCGCCAAACGCATCGTCTGACATAACCTCGTCTGAGAACAGGGCAGAAGCTGCAATATTTCCGTCTACAAACTGGTATCCGATGTATCCCATGGAGACTGCAAGGGCAGCAAACGAGATTGTGGCAAACAGGTTGTTGGTAGCGGTATTGTCCCTTCCCTTGTAGGCTATACCCAGCAGCGGGAGTAGCACACCCACGGTACCAAGTATAGCAACTAGGACCATCGGAGTGGAGGCAACCTCAAGCATTCAGTACGGCACCTCCACACACGGCAGGGACGGGGACGCAGAAGCGATAGTATCAGCCGTTGTTGCTGCTGCTGCTGTTGCTACTGTAGGCATCGTAGTTGTCGCCTTTGTTGTTATCATTGTCATCATCATCTTCGTCATCATCATCATCATATCATTATCACCATTCGTCATCATAACATTATCACCATTCGTCATCATCATCACCATATCATTATCACCATTCGTCATCATCACCATATCATTATCACCATTCGTCATCATCACCCTACATCAACAATATCAGAACCACAAAGAGCAGTCCCGCCCCAAACACAAACAGGTACGACTGTGAGACTCCCGTCTGGGTCCCCTGTACGACCCTTGCCCCCCATCCAGCAGCCTTTTGAAGCCCGTCGTTCATGCCATAGTCAATAGCAGTCCTCTCAAAGTACCGGAACACGCCGCGTGCAAGCCACAGCGGGGCGACTACAAAGCACCAGTATATTATGGCGTTGAGGTACCACCGATTCAGTATGACCTTGTGTATGGCATAAAAGAAGAGGTTCGAGTTGACAAACCTGACGGGATCAACTAGTCTCCCTATGTAGAATATGTAACCTAATCCTATTCCTACTGCAAAGGCTGCAAGCGACGAGCCCAGCGCCACAGGGTTGAGTCCCTGCAGGAACTCTGGCAGTATAGAGGATCCATCTTCTCCTGCAGTGCCGTACGATACTCCGTAGTGTATGCCAAAGGACTCGTCTAGATACACCTCAAACAGGTGGTGCAACCCTTCCTCGGCAGAGAGTCCGATGAGTCCGATGCCTATGGTGAGGGCTGCTAGTATGCCATACGGGACCCACATCGACACGGATGCCTCGTGCGGCGGATGTCCCTCAGACTCCATCTTCTGTACGTGCTTTGACTTTGGTCCAAAGAAGACCATTCCGATCATGCGAGTGGTATAAAACGCGGTAATTACAGCAGTCAGTACGGCAATGGCATAAAGCGGGAGAGCCCACTCGGTACCCGACTCGTATACGGCTGCAAATATGGCATCCTTGCTCCAGAATCCAGTCGTAATGAACGGCGCGCCCATCAACCCTAGGCCTGCTGCCCACATGAACATATACGTCTTCTTCATGTGCTTGCGAAGGCCCCCCATGTCAGTCATGAACCGGGATCCCACCACGTGTAGAAGCGATCCTGCTGCCATGAACAGCGACGCCTTGAACATTGCGTGCGATATGAGGTGGAAGAAGCCTGCAGTATAGCCATCCACGTACTGGTGTGAGAGGCCGGCCACTCCTAGTGCCATCATCATGTATCCGATCTGAGAGCCAGTCGAGTATGCCAAGACCTTCTTGATCTCAGGGTTAGTCATTCCTTGCGTGGCAAGCAGCAGCGCAGTTATGGCACCTACCCATGCAACAATCTCAAAGAACTGGTCTGCAAGTATCCCTGCTGCCCCTAGCGCGAATACGATGGGTCCTATCCTTGCCACAAGAAAGACTCCAGCCTTTACCATTGTAGCAGCGTGTATCAGTGCAGAGACTGCCGTGGGTCCGGTCATGGCCTCTAGGAGCCACTCGTTGAGTGGGAACTGCGCCGACTTTCCTATGGCGCCGCCAAACAACAGTACAAATGCTGGCACCAGCAGCCCCTGGGCAGACATCTCCACGGCCCAAGCAGTATCGCCTACGAGCTCCCTGAACCCAAACGTGCCTGCAAACAGAAAGATCAGCAGCATGCCTGCGATCATCATGACATCGCCCACCTTTGTCATTATGAACGCCTTCATGCCCGCATGTGTGGGCGCGTAATAGTCCATCAAACCGAGTACGCGGCGGTTTGACTGGCCTACATGATCCTTTTTCTTGTCCTGATACCAAAAGCTGATGAGCGCATACGAGGCAAGGCCGACCCCCTCCCAGCCAAAGAAGACCTGCAGGAGGTTATCAGACAGAACAATAAGCTGCATCGAGCCTATAAAGAAGAGCATCCAGAACCAGAACCTTACCACATTGCGGTCGCCCTTCATGTAGCCCGTACTATATATCATAATCAGAAACGAGATCCAAGCCACCACGTTTGCCATTATGACTGAGAGCGGGTCTGCCAAGACGCCGGCCTTTAGGCCGATTGCCTCTATCCACATTATCTGTTCGTGTACCTCGCCTCCTGCTAGCGCCATCGGCAGGAGCGAGAATGCCGAGAGGGCCGACATTAGCGCAAAGCCGACTGCGGCAAATCCCGTGACGCGGTGCGACAGCCTGCCGATTGCAGGCATTATCAGCGCAGCTGCAAACGGTATGGCCCAGACCAGCCAGGCCCCGGCCGGTATGGGATCAAACATGGGCAGTATTGCAGATTCGGCTGCCATCAGTCATTCAACCCCCAAGACCCCGCCCATATATGGCACTATAGATTCCAAAAATATGTCTGGATATATTCCAAGTACGATGGTAAATCCAGCAAGCACCATCATGGGCGCAGTCATGTACCAGCTGCCCTCCTTCACCTTTGTGAGGTGCTCTGGCGTCTTGCCAAAGAAGATACGCTTTAGCATCCACAGCATGTATGACATTGTAAGCGCAGTAGCAACCAATCCTAGGCCAAACGTTATCATACGCAACGTAGAGTCTTCTTCAACTGCAGTCTCGAGCGCCCCGTAGAACATTATCCACTCACCCATAAAGCCGCTTGTGGGGGGGACGCCCATTATGGTCAACGCTCCTATTACTGCGCATACTGCAGTTATCGGCATCCTGCCTGCAAGTCCTCCCAGCTTTGATATGCTGCGCGTACCGACGCGCACGATAATTATGCCTGCCATCATGAAGAGTATGCCCTTGCCCAAGCCGTGTGTTATATACATCATCTCGGCTCCTGCCAATCCCAGTACGGATGCAGAGCCGATGCCAAACAGCAGATAGCCCATCTGGCTTATGCTAGAGTACGCCAGCAGCCGCTTTATGTCGTCTTGCATGAGCGCCATGGCGCCTCCATATATCATGGTGACAAGCCCCCACACATGTAGCCATATTGCAATCTCTGAGAACGTGGCGGGTAAAAATTCGACTACTAGACGGAATATGCCGTATGCGCCAATACCAATCATCGCAGGCGAGAGCAGCGCGCTAATAGGCGTGGGCGCCGAGCCGTGGACGTACGGCAGCCATATGTGGAATATGAAGACTGCCAGCTTGACTCCGAGGCCTATCGTTATGGCTACAGCAGATGCTAGCGCAATTTCAGTTGGCAGTTCGGCCTCTTTAAGGTCTGCAAAGTCAAAGCTTCCTATCGTAAGGCCTATCATCAGAAAGCCAAGCAGCAGTACAACTGCGCCGGCATGGGTCCAGAACAGAAACATCAAGCCGATCTTCCTGCGCGGGCCGTCCCCCCATAGTGCAACCAAAAAGAAGCCCGGTATGAGCATCACTTCGAAGAATATGTAAAACTCTATCAGGTTGGTTGCAAGGACCGTTCCGAGCATTCCCATGGCAAATACTAGGTATAGTGCAAAGTAGAGTCCAGACTTTGCGTTGATGTACGAGGTCATTGCAGGAGAATCCGCATTATTGTTATGGCCGGAAGCTTCTTGGACTATTGCGGCTCGGTTGTTGTCACGTACGGCTGCTGTCGGCTCCTGCACCACCCCTTCTGCCATCCTCTCTTCTGCAAACTGCTCCTTGAACTTGTGTATCATGTAGGGCTTGGAGTAGAGCACTAGTATGGTAGACAATACATATATGATAATGGCAAACGGCGAGGCCAGTCCATCAAGTAGGAGGCCAAACTCGCCGAACAGCTCAGTCCACGGATAGTGCTCCTCTACAGTCTCGCCCTCAAGGGCTGCAGTCACCACCAGTACGGTAGCATACAAGAGTACAGCAAATGTAAACCACATTGCAGGCCCTGGCCCCGCCTTTCTTCCCAGTATGTATGCAACCGGGGAGAGCAAAAGCGGTAGAAAGACAGCCTGCAGTAGAGCGTATTCCATCACCATCACACCATCACCACACTACTATACTACTAACCCTTCAGGCTCCTGAATCCTGCGATGTCAATGTTCTGGTACATACGGTACGCCACTATAATCAACGACAGTCCGACTGCCACCTCTGCTGCTGCGATGGCAATAGAGAAGAGCGCCAGCGTCTGTCCACCGCTCTCAGGTATGAAGCGTCCAAACGCGACCAAATTGAGGTTGGCCGCATTAATTACAATCTCGATGGCAAAGAGCATCCTGATAAAGTTCCGCTTTACTGCAAGCCCGTATATGCCTATGCCAAGCAGGGCTACTGAGACCAGCGTGAAATCAACTAGCTCGTTGACCATTCTCCTCCACATCCTCCCTGCGCGCCAGTACGAGCGCGCCGGTCACCGAACCGGCAAGTATGAGCCCCATAAGTATGAGGGCCGGCCAATAGTATGTGACAAAGTCCGAGCCTATCTCCCTAAAGTCCACTTGGGGCTCGTCTGTAGTCATCTCCTTTATGCCCGAATCCAGAAATACGGCGCCCAGCCCTATCATGATGACTAGCATTAGGGCGATGCCGGCAAACCTGCGCCGATTGTCCTCTATCTTCTTAAATATTAACTCCCGCTTTACTAGCATTACCGTAAACAGTATCAAAACGGCGATCGAGCCCACGTATACTGCAAGCTGAAAGAGGGCCACAAATGTAGAATCCAACAAGATGAAGAATCCCGCAATTCCACCTAGCGTGCCCATGAGAGCAATTGAGCCATATATCAGCGAGCGCAGCTCAAGTGCCGCAATTGCAGAGCCGATCGTAATTACGGCGAGCGCCAAAAATGCCGCGTCAGCCATGTGTGGCACCCCTGTCTGTGATCTGTATACTAGAGTCCTGCGAGACGTACGGCTTTACTGCAAGCTGTGCGGGCGTGTATATCAGTCCCTCCTTTGAGAACGAGGAGAGCTCATAGTCGTTTGTCATGTACAGCGCGTAAAACGGGCATGCATCCACGCAGAGTCCGCAGAAGACGCACTTGCCATAGTCGATCTGGGGCATGATCGACTTTTTGTTCTGCTTCTGCTCTTCGGGCACCTTTACCATACCTATGGCCTCGGCCACGCCTTCGCATGCAATAGAGCAGAGCTGGCAGCCCGTACAGTGATCGTGAAAGAGCATATGCCTCCCCTTGAGGCCCGCTATGCCCACGCCGGTGGAGGGGTCAAACTGGTATCCATCCCCCACAAACTTTAGCTTCTCTTCGGGGTATCGCAGTGTAAAGCGCTTTACGGCAAGGTGCTTTACGCCAGAATTCAGCGCCCGTATAATTCCCGTAGCAGTATTCATTGCGGCAGCATTCCTCCAGGTCCCAGTACTCCGGCGTACAGCAAGCCCAGTGCAATAAAGATGTTAACAAAAGCCAGCCCTATCAGCTTGCTCCATCCTAGGCTTAACAGCAAGTCAATCCTAATTCTAGGAAAGACCCCGCGTGGCAGTAGTATGAAGAATATTACGGCAACAGTCTTTAGCACGAACCAGAATACCCCGTTGAGCATCTCCTGCGTGAAGAGCGGCAGTCCTGGAATCTTGGCCGTGACGGGTCCCAGCTCGATTCCTTCAGTTATTATCTCGGCCGGAAACGGGGGCACGACCATCGGACCGTGCCAGCCGCCTAGAAACAGCACTACAAAGAGTGCCGCAAACGCATATAGTTTGAGGTAGGTTCCAAGCTGTACAAGCCCGTACATCATGCCCGAAAACTCGGTAAGCCAGCCTGCCACAATCTCAGACTCTGCCTCAGGAAGGTCAAATGGGATACGCTCAAGCTCGGCAAGCATGGTAGTAAAGAAGACGATGGCCCCCACAGGCAGGAATATTATCCATGGAAACAGCGCTTGGCTTGAGACGATCTCAGAGAGGTTCAGTGTACCGGTAAGTATGACGACGCCGAGCAGCGAGAGTATGAGTGGGATCTCAAAGGAGACCATCTGGAAGAGGGCCCTGATACCGCCGATGAACGGGAACTTTGAGTTGGCAGACCATGCTGACAATATGGTAATTATCGGAAAGAATCCAATTACGGCAAAGACTGCAAGCAATCCCAAGTCGACATCGGCCACGACCCAGCCTGGCGCAACCGGAATCAGTGCTACAAATGCGGCTGCAGTAGCCACGAATATTACGGGCGCCACCCAGAATATCGGTTTGTCGGCCTTTGCGGGTATGATTATCTCCTTTGATATGAGTTTTAGTCCGTCGCCCATGAGTTGTAAGATGCCCTCCACCTTTCCACAGTAAAATGGGCCCACTCGGAGCTGCATCTTTGCAAGCATCTTCCTCTCTACGAATATGGTTCCTGCTGCAATGAGGGCTGCAAAGCCGAATCCAGGAAAGACCATTACACGGAAGATGTCAGTTGCCATAAATGCATGGACTATAGGTAAAGTGCGCGACGGGTCGCTCAACCACGTAAACGCAAGAAACGGTGTCAAGAGCTCGCCGTGTATTACGGGCATCTCGATGTAAAAGAGCACCATCATTATGGCCGGAATACCCACTAGGTTGGCAAGCAGTAGCGCCCAGAACGCGTTGTCCAGTATGGACTTTATGAACTCGCTGAGCTTGAACTTTGG
>RKRU01000184.1 GCA_007571225.1 Nitrosopumilaceae archaeon
CCAATCCAATCTAATCACAGCCACAACAACACCAAATACACAAAAACGGCATGATTTCAAAGCCAATAATCCCATTATAAAATCAACTAGACCATCCATAACACCTGTAGGATCCCAATCTACAACATAATCAAACCACGATCAACCATATTTTTGACAAAATCATTATCTGAGACTGGTTGGGACAACATTCCAGTGAGAACCCTAGCCAGCCCCCGTATTCTGGACAGAACCTCGCGATAACTAACAACAAGAAAGACTTTGGAGACACCACACGTGAAGCGTATGTCTCACAGCGCGTCAAAGGGGTGAATGTAGTGCTGGGACAGTGGACCAACGGCGCGAAGATCACGTATCGGGATGTCAGTATGGTGCTGTCTGGAATCACGCATGAACGGATGCTAAAACTTAAACACAAACATAACCAAGAATACATAGTGGTGATAAGAAAGAATGGCCCTCCAGAGATCGTCTGATCGCAGGACATTCAAGAATACGTTTGCCCCGCATGTGGGAAACAGCGAGCTTGATGTACAGGCGATAATAGTGGCCCTGAAAACCACGTTGATTCATTATGACGAACTGCCAAAAGAGGTCCGGGAGGCAGTCGACAACGAATGCAGGATGCATCCCACATAAGTTGCTGATGCACAGGCACAAACTACAAGGTAACTGCCCGAGTTGTACCCTGTTTTTCACTCCTGCTCGTGCCGTGGCACCACCCTCCCTGTTGAAGTTTACCCCTACCACCACTGCAGCCACTGCCGCCGTACACATGCGCGTGTGTGCATAGGTGGCAACGTAACTGTTTACGTCCAACATAAACAATTTGCCAAACTTGTGTCTAGAATCAGTCATTCAGGCGTGGGAGACGTAAACGGTTACGTGGCAACTACCCTTCCAATCTGTACAATCCAGAAGATTTGCAGGTCACCTGTAGTAATGACGCAGCATCAGTCTTACTTTTGAGAGCACGTCGTGCGGGGTCTCGCCGAACAGGATGGTCATCGGTTCCTTTCCGTGATCCCCAGTGTGGAATACCACGTCGGGAGCGGATGCTACATTCTGCACGCAGCCAGATACCCCCCATAGTATGCTGGAGCCGCCTGTTTTTGTCCCTTCGGGTTCCAGACTCCGGTCGTATTTGAGCACGTTGAGGCCGGACGTACTCATTTTTGATATCGTTGTATGTGCATACCTGAGATTTACTGCAGAGCGCACCTGTGGGAATCTTCTACTGACTGCAAGCAGCGCAGTTGCCACGTGTTTGGAGCCGCCATACTCTAGACTGCCTGCTGTTAGTATTGAGCTGCCTACCCTGACTATGCGACCAGAGACCCCAAGTACGTCGTTGATGGTTTTGGGACTGGGTCTAGAGTAGACAAAGTTGGTCTGGCACTCAGGGATGCACTCTGCAATGCCGTGAATTCCGGCAAACCGATCGATTGCATCTGCAAGATCCGCGCGTAGGCCGTCGCCGTCCGTGACATCTGCGCTTATAATCCCGATTCCAAAGCCTGTCGCCGTCGGTTCTTTCAGGCGCGATGCGACAAATTCCCGCGCCGACCATGCTGCGCCCGTAACGTCACTGCCCCGCGCCAGAGCACACAGTAGTGCCGCAGAGAACGCGCAGCCTCCACCGTGGCTCGTACTATGTATGGTGGGGCCTGAGAGTGTGTGCGGAGTACGGTTCTGATCCACCACCATGTCGTATGTCTTCGTACCGCTTGTAATGCCGGTAACGACTACAGAGTCAGGACCCATGGACTGCAGCTTCAGCGCGATCTCCTCTGCTGCTGCGTCCTCATACCTGATATCTCCAATTATGGCAAGGGCCTCCTGCAGGTTTGGGGTTATTGCAGTGGCAAGCGGTAGTATGTGTCGCTTGTAGTCGTCTAGTGCGGAATCCTGCAGCAGAATCCCGCCCGTGGTGGCCCGCATTACGGGGTCGACTACAACCGGTACATCCCCTACCAGCGAGAGCATGTCAGATATGACGTATATGGCCTGTGAGGCGTACACCATTCCTATCTTTATCCCGTCGATCTCAAAGTCGGATAAAACTGCATTCATCTGTGATCTGAGGGTCTTTGCACTTACAGGTGATGCATCTAGAAACCGGGATGTGTTTTGGGAAGTGACGGCGGTGACTACTGTGAGGCCGTAGATGTGGTGGGCGGAGAATGTCTTGATATCTGCCTGTATTCCGGCGCCTGAGGACGGATCGGAGCCACCAATTGATAAAAGGTTCATGGTGTGGCTTGTATCGGCCGTATATTCTGTCTTGCGGCGGTATTATAAATGACCATTCATAGGGGTTTTCTTGTATGTATATTCTGGAGGGGGGGGGGGTACGGGTGCGCGCGTTGCGCAGATGTCGTGTTATCTACTGTCACAGGCTAAAAGGTAGCAGACTGCCACTCTTTGGTTATGTTGTAACAGAGTCAAGTCGGTCTGATTCGAATGCCTGCTTGATCTCCATTGCAATCCTTCTACCCATGCTTATGGGCCTGTCATACAGTAGGGAGTAGTACGGCGAGCCGTCCATGTAGATGTTGGTTCCTGCCACTATCCGGGCAGAGAACTCAAAGGAGGTAAAGCCAGCGTTCTCGTCGTATACGCCCTCTATGCAGAACGGGCCGTTCATTCCCGGTGGCACGGCCTCCTTTGCCGCGTCAACGAATCTCTCGCCCATTGAGTAGGCGCCGTCTAGAAGAGACTCGCGTAGTACAAGCGGGCTGTTTCCGATTACGTTAAACGACGGCACTTCTGAGACCCCGCCGTTCATCTGCTCCATTGCTGGAATGCGGGCTAGTCCCTCTATGTCCGATTCGTGCCGCTGATCTGTGCCAAAGAATTCAACATCCTCGTTGAGCGGCGAGTAAAAGAACTGCAGGTATGCAAGAACGCCTGCAGCGTACTCTTGTATGTACAGCAGTTCGTCTGCCGATATTATTCCCTGTCTTATCAGACTCTCTCTCTTCTCGTCATAGTCCTTCCTGCTTGATGCGATAAAGTATCCCTTGCCGCCTGCGGCCCCCTGCCTCTTTACGATTACGGCCCTGTCTATGTCGTCGGGGGTGTCGATGGGGGCGGGCATGCGCAGGCCGGCTTTTCTCATGAGTTCCTCCTTCATGGTGCGGTCCGACTCCCATCGGAGTATCCATCTGTTACCAAAGATCGGCGTTGTGATGGACTCGATCTCGTCGGAGCTCATCTGTGAGATGAGGGTACCATGTGGAATCATAACCGCATTCTCACTTTGCAGTTCTGCTTGGATGTTCCAGTCGAGTATCTCGCTGAATGAATCTACTAGTATTAGACGGTCTATGAACGGAAACCGCCTGTAGAGACGCTCGCGTCTCTTCTCGCATACTAGTATGGTCTTGAGCCCCTCGTCATGCGCCCCCTTTAGTACTTGGAGGGCGCAGTGCGAGCCAAGCGTTGCAACGGCGGTCACTGTGGTTCGTTACATGACGTATCTTATGAACTGTATGCAACAGAGACGGACTCAAATACCTCGTCTATGAGCTCAGGAGTCAGCTGTGCCCTGAACCTCTCTGGCAGTACATCTATGACAAAACTGTACATCGTGGTCTCTTCTACTAATATCTCACGGCGTTCACTGAGTATGAGGTATGCCGTAATACCGTTCGCCACCATGGCGATATTCCTCTCTCTGTCTGTCAGCATGATGTATGGTATGTGCCACCATAATTTAATCTAAGTATTATGGGCATTGTGGATTGGTCATACGTTTTGTTTTAACATGCTGCGTAACATTCTGCGCATAATCTTCTGATTATTGATACTGTTTGGATGGCCCCTTGTTTCGTACTGTTTTCTATGTGTGGTGGCGACCTGACGTTGCATGCAACTGTCAC
>RKRU01000186.1 GCA_007571225.1 Nitrosopumilaceae archaeon
ATCAAACCACGATCAACCATATTTTTGACAAAATCATTATCTGAGACTGGTTGGGGACAGCATTCCAGTGAGAACCCTAGCCAGCCCCCGTATTCTGGATAGAACCTCTCCTCCACACTATGTGCCTCCAACAGAATTCTCTCCGAGTCCTTTCTTGGACGCCTGCGCAGGGCCCTTGCCGACTTTACGGACCAGATGACAGTCCACTTTATAGTCCGTATTCTTTCATCAGATCGTCGTTTGCAACGCATCTACCATTTTTGATATCATCAAGGGATCGTTTCATCTCTTCGATATCCTTTTCTGTCAGTATATTGGAATCATACTCGTCTAGGATGGACAGCATGCGGTTGATCATGTCTTCGAACGACTCGTCTGGATGGTTCTTTAGCTTGTTCCATGCATCCATTGATCTCTTGGAGACTTGGATTGTTGCCATCGGCTCCATATTACATCATAATGTTGTATGGAATGCCATATAACCATTGTCTTGATGCGAGTCTGTTGAAGCAGTGATAAAAAACCCTGATTCTATGATGGTGTGCAGTAAAGAATCATAACTGCTTGCGTCTCCAACGCCTGAATGACCGATTCCGGGCACAAGTTTGGCAAATTATTTACGCTGGGCGTAAAGTTACGTGTGGTTCTGATGACGCGCAAGCATGGTTTTTATCAGGGATTTCTGGCATCACTGCTACTTGAGTAGCCAAGAGTACAGACATATCGTACGAATACTGGGTAACGATATCCCCGGTGAGAAGAAGCTGCTCATAGGCCTGACGCAGATCAAGGGTATAGGGTATAACTTTGCTGTGGCAATACTGGACTCGCTACACATCGATCCGAACCTAAACGTAGGTGACATCACAGACGACAACGTACGCGACATGGAGAAGATAATCACGAATCCGCCGTCTTCTGCCTTTCCAACATGGTTTCTCAACCGCCAGAAGGATATAGAGACGGGAGAGGATAAGCACCTGATAACATCTGACATTCCATTTACACTCCGCAACGACGTTGAACGCGAGCGGGTGACTGCAAGTTGGAGGGGGTATAGGCATCTGAGCGGGTTGAAGGTCCGCGGACAGAGGACACGCACCTCTGGAAGAAGGGGTGGAGCAGTAGGCGTAGCAAAGGGCGGTGTGGCGTCGCCTGCCAAGAAGAGTGGCGGCGGCCTAGCAGCGCCTGCAACGCCGGTGGCCCCGATGCCACCGTTGCCGCAGACGGCGTCAGGTTCTAGCACACCTGAAGAGGGGAAGCAAGATGGGTGATCCACGATATCCGCGCCGCGTGTGGAGAAAGCCAAAGAGGCCGCTCAATTACGATCTGAAGATGGAGGAGCTAAAGACGCTTGGAACGTTCGGGTTGCGTACAAAGCGCGAGCTCTGGAAGGCGCATACGGAGCTCTCCCGTGTAAGACACCAAGCGCGTTCGCTTCTTGCCTTGAGGGCAGAGGACAGGTCCAAAAAGGAACCCATACTGTTAAACTCTCTTGTAAGGATAGGACTGGTCAGTGCCGGCGCAACCCTTGATGATGTCCTCAACCTCAACGTCAATGATCTGCTCTCGAGACGGTTCCAGACCATAGTGACCAAAAAGTTTGGATTCAAGACCCCGTACCAGGCCAGGCAGGCAGTCGTACACGGCCACATGATGATAGGGGATCGCAGAATAGACATTCCATCGTATGTGGTGACTGTAGAGGAGGAGGAGAAGGTAAGATTCGCCCCAGAGTCCAAGATCTCCTCAAAATTCGGCAACGGCGGCGAGAAAAGGGGAGGGGCGCCAAGCGAGGAAGGCGTTATGCAGGCTACCGATTATGGCAGCAGTGTCGGTGACGGCAGCTACAATGCAGGCACTCCCGGTAATGTGTCGCTACAGGCTGCTACCACTAGTACGTGAATGTTTTTATTGTAAACCTGACTGTCTGAGCTGTTTGAGATGTGCTGTTCTATTATCGGCTACTGCGGTGATGACGGCGCCGCGCCCGTACTTGTGCGTGGATTGAAGCGAATGGAGTACCGCGGGTACGACAGTGTCGGTGTTGCAACCCTGCTACCTACAGACGGTGCCAAAGACCGTGACGGCCGTCATGATAAAGCCAATGAAAATGACGATAACAACGACAACTGCACCAAAATCATGATCCGCAAGGGAACTGGTAAGGTTAGTGATGTCAATGCTGAATTTGGACTTGATGCGCTGCCAGGAAAAGTTGGTATAGGCCACACTAGGTGGGCCAGCCATGGCAAAGTTACGAATGTCAACGCACACCCGCACCAGAGCAGCCGTGGTGGGGTTGCCATAGTGCACAACGGAATTATTGCAAACTTTGAGGTGTTGAGAAGGGATCTGGAGAACGACGGATACCTCTTTTGCAGCGATACTGACAGCGAGGTGATTGCAAACCTTCTCCACAGGCACTATGTGCAGACAGGCGACGTAAAAGAATCAATGATGCGCACTGTTTGCATGCTAGAGGGGGAGTATGCGTTTGTGGCCATGTTCGAGGACGACGGAACGCTGGCAGCGGCCAGGCTTCACCAGCCGTTGGTGCTCGGGGTGGGCAATGATGACCTCTTCATATCAAGTGATGTACTCGGCTTTATCGAGTATACTGACGAGGCCGTATACGTACAGGATAGAAACATCGTAATTGCGGGGGGTGGGGGGGCTACTGCTGCCACCACGTACGAGATATTTGACTTTGAAGGCAGTGCGGCCGAATACGAGGTTACCAAGGTTTCAAAGGAGTTCGGGGACGCGTACCGGGGCGACTATGCACACTTTACGCTGAGGGAAATATATGAGCAGAACCAGACCATGTTAAAGGTAAACGAGGGGGCGGGCAACGGACTAGAGGAGGCCGCCTCGCTGATACGCAGCTCGGGCGGTACCGTCTACCTTACGGGCAGCGGCAGCAGCTACAACGCAACGCTAGTGGCAAAATACCTCTTCTCTCACTATGCCGGTATAGGCATGGAGTCCATAATGTCAAGCGAGCTGCAGTTTGCGGCCAACAGCATAAGACGCGGGGCTGTACTGGTTGCAGTATCACAGAGCGGCGAGAGCGCAGATGTGCTGAATGCGGTAAAGATAGCCCGAAATGCAGACTGCCGCATAATATCGATAGTGAACGTACTGACATCATCGCTTGCGCACGAGTCAGACGTAGTTGTAGGCATGGGCTGCGGGCCTGAGATAGGGGTGGCCGCCACCAAGAGCTTTACGTCGCAGCTCGTGGTGCTTTACAGGATTATGGCAGAGCTTGCAGGTGGTGTAGCTGCCGATGCGCTGCTACCTGATATGGACGATGGTGTGAAGGCAGTTGCCGGGGCGGTCTCACAGGTACTTGAGAATCCAGCCGAGATCCAGAGAATAGCAAGGGAGATCAGAGACGTATCTGATATCTATGTGCTGGGCAGGGGGGTGCACTATCCCATTGCAGTCGAGGCCGCACTCAAGATAAAGGAGCTTACGTACATTCATGCAGAGGGCATTGCGGGGGGAGAGCTCAAGCACGGGCCGCTTGCCCTAATGGACTCTAGTGCATACGTGATAATCATAAACCCATTTGATTCTACGTACGAGGAGACGCTTACTAGTGCAAGGGAGATAGGGGCGCGTGGGGCCAAGATAATAGGAGTATCTGACAGGGCATCTGACGTGTATGACTACTGGATTGAGGTTCCTAGTATGAGTGCGTCTGCCGGGGCTGATTTTGCAGCCCTCTATCCTGTACTGGAGATAGTACCGATTCAGATTCTTGCATACTATGCGGCGCTTGAGCGCGACAAGGATCCCGACTATCCTAGAAACTTGGCAAAGTCCGTTACGGTCAGATGATAATAACAGTAAGGATTGGGTCCTT
>RKRU01000089.1 GCA_007571225.1 Nitrosopumilaceae archaeon
GATCACCGATGGGGAGGCAGTGAATGCCTTTATGATGCTAGCAAGAACAGAGGGGATAATACCCGCACTAGAGTCGTCCCACGCGGTTGCAGAGGCCATTAAGATTGCACGTGAGATGAAGGAGAGCAGACGCATAGTGGTTGTTACCCTCTCAGGTAGGGGAGACAAGGACGTAGAGGAGGTCAGGCGGTACCTTGCCGAACAACGACTACAACAGCAACAACAACAACAACAACAGCGGCAGTAATGATGCGACGGTGAAGACATGAGGATCTCAGATACGTTTGCCAATCTTACCTCCCATGGGGAAGGTGCGCTGATAACGTATGCAATGGCCGGATTTCCCACGATGGATGCGTCAGCAGATGTGGTCCGTGGAATGATAATGGGGGGAGCCGACATTGTGGAGCTCGGCTTTCCGTTCTCAGACCCGCTTGCAGACGGGCCCGCAATACAGGAAGCTGCCACGGTCTCGCTGCAGGAGGGCACCACGATGGAGAAGTTTCTTGCAATGGCAAGACGGCTGAGGAATGCAACAAAAACACCACTTGTCGCCATGACCTATGCCAACGTACTGTACAACATGGGATATGACAATGCCATATCGCAGATGGCCGGTGCAGGAATAGACGGCGTGATACTGCCTGACATGTCAGTAGAGGAGGCAGGCCCATACCTAGATGCCGTGGATGGCAGGGTAGATACGATATTTCTGGCCTCCCCAAACACGATGTCCCCCCGCATGCGCAAGATTGTAGCCGTGTCGTCTGGATTTCTATATCTGGTGGCAGTATACGGGACCACCGGCGTCCGCAGTTCCGTACAGGATGGGAGCGTGAGTAGTGACGATCGTACTACTACTACCGCAACAACAATTGCAGATCACACAATCGATGCCATACGCAGGGCAAAGGAGAACAGCGCGGGGCTGCCGGTGGTCGTGGGGTTCGGGGTGTCGTCCCCCCAGTATGTCTCCGAGTACGTAAACGCGGTAGCAGTTGCCGTAATAGTGGGCAGCGCGTACATGCACCTCATAAAGGAGACGCCACAAAACATGCTAGAGGAGAGGGTTGCCCTGTTTACAGAGCAGTTGAAGAGAGCCGCCTCCAAGTGATCGGCCCGTATGCACCCACGGTTTTTGGGTTCAAATCAACGACATATGCCAATTGAACAACAGATCCAATGCACATAATTGCCGCTAAAAAAAGTCAACATGCACGATATTCATAATGTCTAATCTGGGAATTATATACAAAAGTTCAAAGCTGTACGATAACCTATTTTTTCTGAGAATTTGATGGTGTGAAGGTGGCGTGGTATGATATGAATGAGGGTTCTATCCAAAATATGGCGGCCGGCTGATCTCAGACAGGCACTGACCAGTCTCAGACAATATCACTTCTCATGCCATACTCCCTTTACTCCATCGAGTTCTCAGAAAAAATAGGTTATCGTACAGCTTTGAACTTTTGTATGTAGTTTCCCGAATTCCGACTTGCAAAGCAGATATTCTATTGTGGTTGTAAATGTGTCCAAACACAACGAAAAACTGTAAATGTGATTTTATACGGGGAAAGCCTACCGGCCTGTTATGATGGCATGCTGCGAATGACGCGGTAAAGCAACCGTTTGGATGGCACAGCATACCGCCGGCAGGGTTCATCCAGTTGATGTTGTGTATACCCGCTTTTTAGTGTTAGTGATGCGGGTGATGAGAGCGTGATGAGGTCTGGGATAATCCAAATAGAAAAATATCTGTCTGGTGAGAGGTTGCGGCGCGCGACATCTTTTGTAGTAAGGTGTGAGATATAGTGTTCTTAGTGTACATGGACACGCCACTCGGGCCACTTGGCCCGCAAGTGGCCCAACATCTATGCACGGATTTAGCATGCAGGGCCACTTGAAAAACAAGTGGCCCGCAAATCCATGCGTATGAACCACTTGGCCTCTGTTACCAGTAAGTTATTGTACAGATCTAGAAAATAAGAAGAAGTAGTACAATGAGAGGGAATTGTACACATAAAGTCACACCATGCTTGCCAGTGTAACCCTTTACATTCCCCGCGCCCAAATGACCGATCCCATACACAAATTTAGCAGATTGTTTACGTCAGACGTAAATTTACACACACCGTGGAGTTATAGTATGTGCAACCCCTGATGCTGCCCCTGACAAAACATACAAAAACAAGAATGCCCATTTTATGAATGTGCAGACAAAGTTCATCTTTGTTACCGGCGGCGTCATGTCGGGACTTGGAAAGGGCGTCACCACATCCTCGATTGCAAAGCTGCTACAGCTTGCAGACCGAACTGTATCGTGCGTAAAGATAGATCCATACCTCAACTATGATGCAGGTACGATGAACCCTGTTGCCCACGGGGAGGTGTTTGTAACAGAAGACGGCGGCGAATGTGACATGGACATTGGAAACTATGAGCGATTCTTAAACCAAAACCTCACAAAGAGACACAACATAACCACCGCACAGGTCTACTCATCTGTTATAGAGTCTGAGCGGCGCGGCAAGTACCTTGGCGCCTGCGTCCAGATCATACCACACATTACAGACGAGATCAAACGCAGGATACGCGTCCTAGCAGATGGGGACATGGGAGCAGACGACATGCATGGTAAGGCGCCGGACTTTCTCATCGTAGAGTGCGGCGGGACGGTCGGAGACATAGAGTCCCTTCCATTTTTAGAGGCTCTCAGGCAGATGAGGTTCGAGGAGGGCCCACAAAATGTCCTGTTTGTACATGTGACACTGGCCCCCGAACTAGACGTTGTCGGGGAGCAAAAGACCAAGCCGACGCAGCACAGTGTGCAGGAGCTGAGGCGCATAGGAATACAGCCGGACTTTCTGGCCGTGCGATGCAGCAACCCGCTGGGGGAGAAGATAAAGAGAAAGATTGCAATGTTTACAAACGTGACTCCCAAGGATGTCCTGTCATGCCATGATGTGCAGTCTGTATTTGAGGTGCCCCAGATGCTCTACGACCAAGGCATAATGGACTCGATATTTACAAAGTTTGGAAGTTTTGGCATGGTAAACACGTATGCAAACTGGGAGAGATGGAATGCAATCGTGAGAGGTCTGACAGAACCGCAAGGCCCTGTAGTCAAGATTGTCATGGTCGGCAAGTATGTTACGCTTGCCGACAGTTACGTAAGCGTAAACCACGCGCTCAGGCATGCGGGCGCCGCAATCAACAGGCCCATCAGCATAGATTGGAAGGACTCTGAAACCATGACGAGTGACTCTGACCTGGCCGGATACGACGGGATACTTGTACCCGGAGGGTTTGGTATGCGCGGCTCAGAAGGGATCATAGCAGCCGCCAGCTTTGCCCGCATAAATGACACTCCATATCTTGGCATCTGTTTTGGATTCCAGCTTGCAGCAGTGGCCTTTGGAAGGAGCGTCCTAGATATGTACGATGCAAACTCGACTGAGATAGTCCCAGATACAGAGCACCCAATAGTGGACCTGCTTCCAGAGCAGAGGGGCATCTCCGATCTGGGCGGCTCCCTGAGATTGGGCTCAAACGAGATCCACATAACTGAGGGTACGAGCGCCAGAAGGATGTACAACGGGTCACCCACAATCAGGAGACGGCACAGACACAGGTACGAGATAAATGAAAAGTTCATTCCAGAGATGGAGGAGGGGGGCCTAGTCTTCTCTGCAGAAAGCGATTCTGGCAGAAGGAGGGAGATTCTAGAGATACCATCACACAGGTTCTACATGGGCGTGCAGTATCATCCAGAGTTCAGTAGTAGGCCGGGATTTCCAGAGGAGTCGTTTGCGGCGTTTGTAAGGGCGGCCGCAGGTTTGTAGGTAC
>RKRU01000188.1 GCA_007571225.1 Nitrosopumilaceae archaeon
TTTTATTTGCTGACCCCCTCTACAGTTCATCTGGTTGGGCAATACCCACCCCTAAATTAATATATACATATTGAAAGCATACTTCCATCTACTGGTTACAGGTGTAACAAGTTAAGCTGGTTCTGTAACTGTTTACATCTCCCACGCCTAAATGACCAATTATAGGCACAAATTTGGCAAATGTTCACGCCAGACATAAACAGTTACATGGGAGTTACATGGGAGTTACTCAGAATCCAAGGCACATATGTTCGAGTCCTACCCAGTATCGGGGATCAAAGTTATGCGCCTTGTGCATCTTCATCCATCCTGCCAGACAGTATTCTCCATACGCGCTTAAAATCGGCCCCAGAGGCTGTTCCTGATTCTGGTTGCCACATGTCGTCTGGTTGTTCGTCAAGCCAGTCCATCACGTCGTACGTATCGGCCTTACAAAGGTCCTGATTTGGGTAATGTGTCCTGTATGCAGCCCCCAGCTTCTTGGATATGCCGCGCGGAACGCCCTGCATGCGCATTAATATTGCCTCCTCAGTATCCACGCCGTAATATACCATGGCAGGCAGGTTTGCAGCCTGCCGTATCTCATGTCCGTTCCCCACACAACCGGGCTCTTTCTCAAAGCTCAACATGATCTGTAGTCCTGCCAATCCCCACGTCGCATAACTAGTAATCTTGTTGTAGACAAAGTTCACGCAATCGGTTACAGCATTCTTGTAGTCTGCATCATTCTTCAAAAAATAGGCTTTGGCTATCTCGCCAATTTCTCTTCCCGACACCCAATCAGTCATAATATCTCCAACCACAACTTGCGGCGCGGATCGTTTGAATTTCGCCTCAAAAAGATCGCGGATCTCTGGAATCATGTATACCATGATGTTCACCAGATCACGCAATGTCTGGGATTTCGGGGAGAAGAGGTTCTCCACATTCCAGTCTTCCTGTGTAATCTTCATGTCGCAAACTACATCCATGGCGCCCTCGATCGTCTCGGGCGCAAGTCCGGTCATGTCAGAGAGGCGTGATAGGTGAGGCCTTGCATTAAGCTTCTCTGCATAACGGCAAACCGCTTGCAGGAGAATCTTCTGGTTCTTCGGATTCAATCGGCCATAACCATACGTCTGCTTTAGGATCAGGCTGGATTCGGCTACAAACTGCTCGAGATTACCTGCCTGCCTGAACATGTGGGATACGTACTGCGCAAAGCTTGACCATTCCTGTCGATGGTGTACCAGTACGGACAGATCTAGTGTGGTAGAAATCTTGAGTGCCTCATCCACCATACGGACCAGCGTAGAGGCGAGATCTTTAGTTGTCTCTTTGACATATTTTCTGGTCTTGTTTACATCATCGGTATTCTCCACATCTACAACAATTCCTACAACCCCAAGGGCATTCTGTTCAAGTCGTCCCACCCTACCTAGCACGTTCCAAAAGTCTATGTGCGGCATGGGATCACCCACATACGAATACGAGGACATTATTAGCCCCGAAACTGGAAAGTTGACACCTTGTGCTATTGTGGTAGTAGTGGTGGACACAAGTACCCGAAGCCGTCCCTCTTCCATGAGCCACTCCATTAGGCTCCTTATGTCATCTGGAAGCCCGCTGTGGTACATGCCAATCCGCTTGTCCAGATACTTGATTAGAGGGAAATCATTGCCCAGTTCGCTCTTTATGAATCGCTGCACTAGACGCACCTTGTCATCATCTGTAACATCTTCTGGCGGCAGGTTCTCGTGTATGAGTTTGGCAATTGACCATACGGACTTTTTAGTATTTGTGATGATTAGGATGTTGCGTGACGGGGCAAACTGTGTGGCAAGCAACGACGCCACATTACTCTTGGTCTTTCTTACCTGATAGGCGGTCTTTGAAAAATTGGAGGTTCTTCCAATTTGTATCTCGTCGTCTAGTTTGATGGTATTGCTGCTTGTCACCAGTGGTTTGAAATGAGTCGTGATGTCTTTGCCCTTACCTCTTGCATAGCACAGCCCGACTGCTCTGTCATTGGGCTTCCAGTCCAGATCCATACTTATTGATTTTGGGGTTCCCGGATCAAGCCACTCTGCTATTTCACGGCTGTTGGATATGAACGGCGTCAACAACAAGAGATGCGCTCTGGGACAGTCTCTTCTAATTGTAGAGATGAGCATCTCTAGATTTGTTCCTCTAGAATCGTTGCCCATGTTATGGGCCTCGTCAACTATTGCAAGAACCAAGGACTTGGCAAGGTTCTTTTCTGGATGTCGGATCAACAGGTTAAGTTTTTCAGGAGTGGCAACCAGTACGTTAAAGCGGCTGTCTGCAGCTATAAACTCGTCCTCAAAGCCATCTATATACACAGCACCTCCCACCTTCTCTATCTTGAGGTTCAGCGGACTGGCGCCCAGATCCCGCCTCAGTCGGGATGTGATCTGGTTTACAAGTGTTCTGGTAGGAACAACATAGACTATCTTCCCGGCATCCCCAAACGTGTCAACTGCCTGCAGTATCCTCAATTCAGCAGTAATTATGTTCCCTCCAAAAGTGGGCATGTTGACTACGATCGCCTGGCTCGCAGGATCCAATAGTCCGCCTTTTAAAATAGCCAGTTTTTGAGGATAGAAAAACTCAAAGAGGGGTTTTTTGGACCTAGTGGACATCTCCACAAAGTCGTTTATCTTAGAGTTGACCCTTCTTCTTACTGCCCAGATCGAATTAGATGCCATCTTCCTAAAGGTCGGATGTAGTAGTCTCAAAAGCACATCCAGATCAATTACTCCTGCACGATTGCTGTGGGCCAGGGAATTCTCAAAATGAAAATCTACGTGCGTCTCTATATCATCGGGATCTCCATTTAACATGTATCCGCCCAGCAGTTCTGTTGACTTTGCTAGGTGGTACAATGATGCAAGTTGATGTGAGACTGGACTTTGTTCTCCTGTAGGGAGACTGTCTAGGTATGGTTTCTCAAGAGTTTTCTGGCGCAACTGAAGGTCTGAAATAATTCTGCGCGACTCTAGGAGGTCCTTATCTGATTCCTTTCTTGCAAGAAGAATTATTGCTTGGAATATACCAACAAACAGTACGCGATACCAGTCTGCATCTACAGAAGATTCTTGCCAGTCTTTACGTTCTGATAGGTAGCGCCTCATGTCCTCCCACCGTTCTCCAAGATACGAATATGCGAGCATCTTCAAAGTGTGTATGAACATCTGTAACTGATCCCGTGGGACCGGATACGCCTCCATAAGGTGGAAACATTCTGCACAATCGTTGTAAAACATTTTTTGCTCTTCAGAGTCTGCTGCGTTAGAGCCAAACGCAAGCTGCCAGTGTTCGATTATACGCAGTTCATAGATCATTATTGCCCTGTCAAGATCATCCGTATTGTGGAGTATGTCGTCATTGGAGGCATGGATGGCACGATTGATCCTAAGCCGGTTCACGTTGTTGCGCATCCTTTCGACTATGCGGTCGGGAGGTTCAAAATTCTCCATCCTATTCTCTAATATTTTCACCACCACCTACTATTTTTAGGATTCCAGGAATTGGGACGGACATGTATAGGCCTAGCATCTCCAAGTACAGATCAGGATGCAGTCCAAAGTCGAGGTGTTTGAACGCACCCTCTAGATCTCTCCTATCTGGGATGATATCCCGGACTAGTACTCCCATTATCTTGAACATTCCCATTGCAGGGAATTACATACAAAAGTTCAAAGCTGTGCGATAACCCAATTCTTCTGAGAATTTGATGGTGTAAAGGGGGCATGGCATGATATGAGTGGGGTTTGGA
>RKRU01000019.1 GCA_007571225.1 Nitrosopumilaceae archaeon
TGAAGAGTCTTGGGGTGGCAGGAATTGTATTTTTGTCTGTATTTGCCATATATTATGTGATGGTGCGGGCCGGCATAGTTACGTTCTGATGATTGCATGTGGTTTGTGTCCCCTGTCGACGTTCTGGCCGACTCGACTATGCGCCGATTTGAGCGACTCCCCCTGCAACTGTTCTAGTCAACTCGCCCCTATTACTGTACGGTAAAAATTGGATGTGGGCAGATTATGCAGTCTGTACAAGGCATCTTCACAGCAGCACGTGCAGGCGACGCGCGTACCGTGCCATATCACATGCACAATCGACAGTATGCGGTGTACTTACAAAAGTCCGTGCAGGAGGTAGTGTGGTGTAGGCAAGCAGAAGTGGATGGAGGGAGGAAAGGAAGGAGGGGAAGAGAGGGGAGGGGGGCATGTCCGCTCCTGCACTGTATAATGCGATACACGTATGCTCTATATGGGGCATGCATGGGCAATGCAGGACAAGTACGAATAAGTTAAATCGCAGCCAAGTGATTAAGGCACATGAGACTTCGAAAATTTAGGGTCAGGGCATATCGGTGTATACACGATTCGGGGGAGATAAACGTGGGGGATCTTGCGGCCTTTGTGGGCCGCAACGAGAGCGGAAAGACCACCATACTCCAGGCACTGACACTTCTCAACCGCGACGAGTCAGTCTCCGAGCTTGATCTCTGCGACGAGATGGACGAGGATCTAAAGGACGAGATGCGGCTGGTAGAAGGGAGTTTTGAGCTCAACACTACAGAGACCGAAATGATACGGGAGAGGTTCCCAAACCTGCCTGAGATACGGGAGATTACGCTGTACCGCACAAACAAGACCGACCGCGTGCAGTACGAGTTTGCCAATATATCCCTGAGTGAGAGCAGGAGCAAAGATCTCAACTCGTGGGAGAACTTTGTCAGGAGGATAACGGCCTTTATCGACACGCTTCCGAATCACCTACGGATTCAGATACACACGGCCTTCTTTGAAGGCCAGGCCCCCGAGAGCCGGGAGGCATTTGACCGGGAGATGGCCGAGTTCAACAACCACTTTCACATGATTGCAATACAGGAGCCTGCTGTAGTCTCCGAATGGGTGCGCATATACCAGCGGCAGGAGAACCAGTTCTCAAACCTTTTGAGTGGGGAGAGTGAGCGGGCCGCTCTGTACAACTTTATAGAGATGGAGATACACCCGCGGTTCGTCTACTTTTCTGACTACAAGAAGATCTACGGCAACATCAACCTCAACGAGTATGTCCGGGAGGAGGAGGGTACGGGCGCGGGTCGAAACTCTATCGAGTACGTAGAGGAGTTTGACAAGGCCGAGACCGTAAGGAACCTCTTTTATCTTGCAGAGCTGGACATAAACGAGCTGGAGGATGTAAAGGACAGCCCCTCCAAGTGCATCAAACTACTAAACACTGCATCCAACAGGCTTACCTCGCGGTTAAACCCTGCATGGAAGGGCGATCCGATAAGGGTTGATCTGCGATATAATCCCGGCAACATAATGAGCGTGGTGATATCTGATGTACACATGGATGGAATCGTCACAAACACCGGGTTGCTCAACCGCCGTGCCGAGGGGTTCAAGTGGACATTCTCGTTTATAGTAAACTTTGCGGCCGAGACGCAGAGAGCCGAACTAAAAGAGGCAATATTGCTGCTTGACGAGCCTGCAAGGAACCTACATCCGACACAACAGATGGGAATATCGGATCTCCTCAGGAACCTAGCAGGCTCAAACCAGGTGCTGTATGCCACGCACTCGCCGTTTATGATATTTGATTATACTCCCGGGAACCTGCTTGTAGTTGAACTTGATAGGCGGCGGCACCTGAGCCGGATATTCTATGATTATTGGAATGCAGACGACAAGACGCTGACGCCCATACTGTACGGACTGGCCCGAGGACATGTGGAGTCGATGGTAGACAGGGAGATAGGCACAAACTCGAGGCCCGTCATAATAGTGGAGACCATATCAGACTCGATGTATCTAAACGCATTTGACCGATTCTTGAGGGATCCGAACATATCGATGAATCCGTTGAATATAATACCTGCATACAACAAGAACTCGGTCCTGCCGCTTGCCATATTCTACCGCAACCACGGCTACAACACCTTCATACTGCTTGACAATACCGACGAGTCGCATCAGATATACGAGCACCTCCTGAAGAACGAGTTTCTGCCCGTACAGACTATATTCTTTGAGCTTGAGGGGCAGAAGATCGAGTCGATGGAGGACTACATACTACCAGAGGACTATCTGCATCCGGTAAACCAGACGTACGAGATAAAGCTGAGGCGCGAAGGATATACGAGCATAGGCCCAGGCGATCTTGACGGGAAGGCAGAATGCGGTGGGATACTTGCAAGGCTTGACGACATCTGGAAGGACCATGTCGACGACCGATGGGGAAGGTTTGACAACGAGGAGATTACGCGGTACATCTGTGAGAAGATCACGTTTGACGACGCAGATTTTCTCACCGACAAGACCCGGGACAGGTTCAGGTCCCTGTACAGGCTGATGGCCGAACGGATAAGGCAGTACCAGAACGTGATTACAAAGGCCGATCTAGAAAGGTTCAGGCGCAAAAAAATGTAGTTGTTGTTGCTGCTTGCCCACACCATGACCCTCTGCTGCAAGGTTGTACACTAGGATGCTATGGCTAGGACGGACGAAACCTGGCCCGAGTATTTTCCTTTAGGAAATCCTCGTGTGTCTTGCACGAATCTTCCAATAGGTTCTATCCAGAATACAGGTGCTGGCTAGTCTCATGATATTAGTTCGTAAGTTACCCACACTATAAGCACCCAGCAGCCGTCTAGGTCTTCCATACACAAATAATTGAACCCAAGAACAAATTCGACAGATTGTTTACACCGAGATTGTGTTGTAGATTAAGCTCTGCCATATTTTTGACAAAATCATTATCTGAGGTTGGCAGAAGCTCGTATTCTAGAGAGAACTCTATCTAGTACCATTATTCTGGAGAGAACCGGAAAATATACTATTGTCAATGCGAATTACTACGTGTATGCGCGCGGCCCATTCTGTCATGACTGCTGCTTGCATGGTCTGGAATCTGTGGGTATGTAGTCAAGCAGACTCCCAAGCGTCATCCTCTTTACCGGCTTCCAACTCATGCGTGCAAAGCTGGGCATAGAGCCGTTTCTTTTGTAGTATTCATCAAGGAACGCAACCGATTTTTGATCGCTTGGGTATCCGCTGCCAACTGCTTCATGATGTCGGCGCAGCCTGCCGACTGCCTTGTCCCTCATGACCTTGGCAAGTATTGATGCGGCCGATACTATTACGAATCTACTATCGGCGTGGTGTGACGAGGTCACCTGGATGCCGCCTGAGAGGCGCGAGACGTTCCTGCCGAATCTTTCGGGATTCACATCACACGAGTCCACGTACGTCCTGTCTGATTTGAGCTTGGCCGCTACCTTTGCCATGTATCTGGCCTCTAGCATGTTGAGGCCATGATGCCTGACGCTTGCATCGATCGAGCGCGGGCGTATGTATGCTATGTGATGGCCGTCTGCGACCTCCATGATTTTGGCACAGAGCCGCTTGCGCACCGCCGGCGTGTGCCTCTTGGAGTCCCTTATACCCATCTCGTAAAGGGTTTCGAGGCGGCCTTCTTCCATGCGGACTCCGGCCACTACTAGGGGCCCTAGCATTGAGCCACGCCCCGCCTCGTCGATCCCGCTGACTAGCATGTG